>JAPUIL010000308.1 GCA_027297085.1 Verrucomicrobiota bacterium
GTCGATCCAAGGATGGCTGCAAACCTAATGTAAGTTTACTCAGATTGTTATTTTCCATAGATTTCTTTAATTTCCACAAATAAATACCGTTTGCAGCTATCCGGTGAAATCTTCAGGTTAGGTCCAGAGTTCTTCTCCCATCTTCCACCCACGACGAACTGGCTCTTTGATGTATTGATTTAGCTCGGGATTGTTGGTGACCTGCATTTTTTTGGAGTTGTACTCGACTGATTCTCCGGTTTTCTGTGCCAGGACTCCTAGAAGTGCCATTTCTGTTAAACGTGAGGCGTAATTGAAATTGGAGCCGGGCATGGGACCTTCTCCTTTGATCGCTTGGGCCCATTCAGAGATGTGATCGCCCTTGATACGCGCGAATTTTTTAGCAGGTAGATTTCGTTTAAAGTCCTGCCAGTATGGATCGGGATAGAGGCGAGGACTGTTGGGCCGGATACCGTGAGTAATGGTTCCTTTACTGCCGAACATAGCCATACCTATGTCATTACCCCAAACGGCTTGGCCATTACTGGGGTCGGCTTCAGGCGTGTAGCCTTCGTACCAGCTCAGCTTGAGCGGCGCCTTTCCGGTTCTGGGAAACTCCCATTCTACGATCGATCTCAAAGCTGGCATACCTGGCCATGGTTCCTCAATCTCGCGCACTCTTGCTGAAGAGGGCATTCCCAGGTCCAAAGCCCAGAACGGTGCATCGAGGGTGTGGCAGGCCCAGTCACCGAGTTGGCCGTTTCCGAATTGGAAAAAAGATCGCCACGATTTGGGCAGGTAAATTTCGTTGTACTTGATGTCCACAGCCGTGGGCCCTTTCCAGAGGTCCCAACTTAGATGTGGTGGAATTGCCTGAGAAGTCGGTGGGATTCTGGATGGTCTTTTGAATGAGCCAGTTGGCCTGAATTTTGGCCCGGGGTTGTAAGCGATCACTTCATCCACCTCTCCGATGGCTCCTGACTGATACCATTCTTTAACGTAGCGGATTCCCTCAGTGGCGTGCCCCTGGTTACCCATTTGGGTAATGACGTTAAAATGTTTGGCTGCTTTTCGAAGGGTACGCGCTTGCCAGACATTGTGAACGAGCGGTTTTTCGGTGAGCACATGTTTGCCCATCTCCATGGCAGTATAAGTCGCTACAAAATGAGTGTGGTCCGGCGTGGCTATACAAACCGCGTCGATCTCCCTGCCTTTTTTGTCGAGCATCTCCCGAAAATCCTTGAAGCGAGGAACGTCTGGAAAATCGGCGTAGGTTTCTGCCGCCCAGGCATCATCCACATCGCAAAAGGCTACGAAGTTTTCGTCAACCAGCGCGTTGATTAAGCTGCGCGCTCTACCACTGACGCCTATGAAGGCAACGTTGAGTTTGTTATTGGCTGAGGCTCCGGATTGGCCGATAGCGAAACGGGGTAGGGCGGAGGATGCTGCTACGGCTGCCACTCCTTTTAAAAAATGTCGTCTTTTGATTTGGGTAATCATTTCAAGCGTTCTTTTGTTTTTAACTTAATCTCATTTTTGCACACATCCGGTGAGGGACTCGGATTAGTAGCCGAAAGCATCCCGCAATCGAGCCAAACTCTTGGGGATGGCGGTTTTGTAATCTTCCATTCCTTCAAATTCCAGGGATACCCAGCCCCGGTAATCGTGAGCATGCAGCATTTTGGCTATCCTTGGGTAATCGATATCGAGCTCATACCACTGGCCGCCACCATAGTAGGTTTTGGCCTGCACAAAAAAGGCGTGGGCGGCCATTTCCTCCAATTGCTCATAGCGTCTTTCCAGAAAATTCCCAGTGTCCAGGGTTACTCGCATCCAAGGTGAATCAATGGCGTTGACAATCCGCAACACACCTTTCGCGGTCAGACCTAGGCCCCAGTGGTTTTCCAAGCCCATCACCACCCCATGTTTCTCGGCGCTTGGCAAACACTTCTCAAATGCTTCAATAACCCAGGGAAAGGCATCCTCCTCAGAGTATCCTTCCAGGGGTGGCTCAATACCCTTGTTGGCCATCAATTCATCAAAACTACCCGAGGTGCCCCATCGTCCGGTATTCACCCGCATCGTTGGAATTCCCAAGCGTGCGCACAGTTCAATCTGCCCAATGGTGAGGTCGACATTGCGTTGCCGTTTTTCCCGATCCGGAGTCACAAAGCCTTGGTGGGTGGACAGGGCGCAGAGCGGTAATCCCTGTCGGAATGCGTGTCGCTTGAGCGACTGAACGTAGGAGTTGCTAAGCAGGTCGTTTTGTTCGAACTGGTAAAGTAGCAATTCAACCCCGTCGAATCCGTAATCGCTGGCGATGTCTATGCATTTGTGCAAATCGCGAAGTTTGTCGTTGTGAAATCGCCACAGAGAATAAGTGGAAAGGGCTATGGGGTTAGATGGCCTTGCCGGTTTGTGTGCAGCTGCGTTGCTGAGTGTGGCAACACCTGCGAGAGGTATGGCAGCGATTGAGGATTGAAGAAATTTTCTACGATTCATCATTTATAACGTAGTGATCCTGTCCAACAAGGTCCAGAAGACTTACTCTTTATGCAGGTATTATAGCTGTTTTTGAAGTATTGAGTTATCGCAAATGTCCCAATTCTGGACTCTGACGTTCGAACTTGCTGAAATCAGAGGCTTATTGAGCTGGCATTTTGACCGCATGGCTCATTTTGGAAAATATCTGTATCAGTTTGCCACGCCTTAGTTGTGTAGTCTAAATTGCAAAACTTTGCGCCTTTGCGGCTTGAGTGACAGCAGGGATGGACAAGAGTATTATTCTAAAATAAATTTTCTAGTAAACGGTTATCCTACCTATGATTAATCTAATCTTTTCGTCTCTTACTGCTTTGATTTTTATCCCAAACTTTTGGATTCTCAAAGCGGCAGAACCCAACGCTTCAGAGGACATTAAGTTGCAGGTACGCGTTCATCGATTCCAATCCAATGAGGAACCGCGGTTGAATTGCTCGTTGAGTGATGATGAAATCCGCCAGCAATTCGTGACGGTTAACCAGACATGGGCGCAAGCCGGCATTGTTTGGGAGATCGAATCCATTGTAGATGTGGTTGCAAAAGATCCTGAGGCTTTTACCAAGGCCATGAATACTCCCAATGGGAAATTGGGGCCGCCGCTGAAATCGAATATGCCACGTAATCACCTACTAAAAGATGGTTTTAACGTAGCGATTGCTGAGGATTATGGGAAACGTATGGGCGGGGTGTTTGCGGCAGCAGAGGATGGTCTGGTCTTTTATGCCAAAAAAGGCCCCAAGGGCGTGCAGACGCCTGCTGTGCTAGCACATGAATTTGGACACGCCCTGGGATTACCGCACACCATTTTTGAGAAGGATAATAACCTCATGATGGGTTCCGGAGCCGGGCGCATACCCACTCTCGTTAAACCGATCACCACATCGCAGATCGAGATTGCCCGTGACCGGCAAGCCTTTCTCACCGGAGAAGACACTACAGCCGGCAAAATCTCCTGAAGCCATCTTCGAAATTTTGGATACCAATGAAGACGGATCGATTAGTGTGGATGAAGTGAGCAAAAAACATCGTCCATATACCATAGATTTCTTTCGTAAAGCTTCACGGGCTCCCTCGGATTCGCTTACACTCGAACAATACAATTTCATTATCCAACAACAACGACGACTGCGTCAACAAGCCGAACGCCGGCAAGTACGGCAAGGCGGCAACATAGCTGGTCGTGGTTTCGGCCCGCGAATAGTACCGCAAATGTTCTCACGATTCGACAAAGATGGGGATGGGATCATTACGAGGAAAGAAGCCAGTCAACTGGGTTCACCGGTGAACGAGTATTTCGATAAGTGGGATTCAGAAACCAACGGCGATGGTGAGCTAACCCGGGAGGAGGTTACAGCCCGGCTCGAAGATGAACCTGCTGTTCAAGGCGCAATACGAGGCTCGAATTGATTGTTTTAAATACTAGGTTAATTACCCATGAAGAAACAATTCTTCCCAGTAATATTTGGCCTGTTTTTTTCTGTTTTGGTTTTCGCCAATCCTTACCACTCAAACATCATCCTCAACTGATAGGAAATTGCTTATTATACCACTTTTGCCCCTTTAGAATGAAGATGGCACCATTTGTCCGAGCCCAAGTACCGGTAATAGCGCACTTGTTTGCGGCTTGTCTTGGTCGAGGTGAGGCAGAGTCCGTATCCACATTTTCCGCACACCAGAAGTCCTTGCAGCAGCGTCGGCTCTTTCGTTTTTCGGGCCGACCACCTCAACCGACTGCAAAGGGCGGGAGTACCGGCAGGAAAGTAGTCGGCTGAAAAATTAACCGCCTAAAATAACTGTCAGCAAAACGCTCAAAATAATTATACAGCTCAAAAGTATTACAATTTCCCAACCAATATTAAATTCCTTAAACCAAGACATTGTGCAATTGTAACACAAAAAATATAATAGGTAAATAAATAAAGATCTACTGACTCCTGGCAAGGCACTCCTTTCCACCTCACGGTGAGCATCTAGGGCAGATGCACCCTTAATCCCATTATTGGTAACAATGAAATTAAAAGTCTTTGGGAAGCGCATCCGCTAATTGTCGCTAATAGGTTTTCCACAGTGATGGAAGGAAAAGCAACAAAACAGTATAAAACTCTAAGCGTCCCAAAGCCATTAGATGCGTGAGAAGGAGTTTCGCGTAAGGTGCCAATTCGGAAATCGCCTCGGTCAGGAGAGCATACAATCCGGTCTGAAACCAAACCAACCCATCAGCATACGATGATTGAAAATTGCGGATAGGAAATTGCTTTTTGGCGGCGGAGCATCCGGGAGGGAGTTATATAATCTATATGAGAAGGCACTGAAGATCCGAACACGCTGGATGGCACAGGCAAATTCTGTTATTGCCTTGCCAATGTGCTGAAAAACTCCGGTGGGCCGTGATCGAGGTTTTCAGCACGCCGCTAGTTTAATATTGTAAATCCCCAGCAAATCCGCCATCAAACGTCGCAATATTTTGAAAAAGTTTCGAACTAACTCAAATTCACACCGTTCCGCGCGATGATATCCAGTTTCTTCGAGATATTAGCGAGTCTCGGTCTTTTCCTTTTCGGGATGAAGATCATGAGCGAGGCGATTCAGCGTGTGGCCGGGGAACGCCTCCGGTCGACCCTCGGAAGCATGACGAAGAATCGTTTCTACGGTGTCTTCACCGGGTTCCTTGTCACCACAATGGTGCAGTCCTCCTCCGCTACGACGGTTATGATCGTGAGTTTCGTGAACGCCGGCCTGCTCCGTCTCAAGCAAGCGATCGGCCTGATCATGGGGGTGAACCTCGGCACGACGACCACCTTCTGGATCATCTCCTACTTGGGTTTCAAGTTCAGCCTTTCAAGTATCTCGCAACCGGCCATTGTAATCGGACTCGTGCTCCTGTTCACGCACAACGAAAAGCGGCGGGACATGGGAGAATTCTTTATCGGGTTCGGGCTTCTTTTCATGGGGTTGAACCTGCTCAAGGGAGCCGTCCCGGATGTGCACACCAACCCGGGGGCTTTTGAATTTGTGCAGCAATTTTCCGGCTACGGGTACGGGTCGGTGCTCATATTTTTCGTCTTC
>JAPUIL010000309.1 GCA_027297085.1 Verrucomicrobiota bacterium
TCCGGTGTCGTGGGTCCTCAAGAGATGGTCACGATTGGCCTTGCGCATTTTGAGCAGGATTTTGCGATGCGCGGGATCCTTGGCTAAATTGTTGACTTCGTCTGGATCGGCTTCCAGGTCGAAAAGCTCCTCCAACGGTGCCGGAAGAAAGAAGGCGCTTTGAGCGGCGTTGGTCTCACCTGCTTTGAACATCGCTTCCCATTCGGGAGCCACGGGATTGTCCCAAAGATAGTTTACGTGCTGACCGGTAGGAAGGTAAGCCAGGTAGTTGCGAATGTAGTTGTAGCGGCCATCGGTTACGCCGCGCTTAAAGTCTATGCGTTCATCGGCTCGCGCTCGAAACGTGTAGGCGTATTCAGCCTCCTTCGTTCGTTGTTCGCCCAGAAAGGCGTGGCCTTGCATATGCTTGGGAATCTTAGCTCCGACCAGGCTGAGAAGCGTAGGAGCAAAATCCACGAAGCCCACCAGCTCGTTGGTTTCGGTACCGGCTTTGTTCGGTGACAGATGAGCCCATTTCTTTGGAAAGCGAATAACCAGCGGGACGTGGGTTCCACTATCGTAGATAAAGCGCTTGCTCCTCGGCATAACGCCACCGTGGTCGGAATAATAGAAAACAATGGTGTTTTCTGCGAGTCCGGCATCATCGAGTTCTTTGAGTTGGTCCCCCACATAGGTATCCATTTCAGCGATGCGGTGGTAATAAGTAGCAATACGATTGCGGGTCGTCTCATTATCGGGAAGGTAGGCCGGCACATGTACCTTGGCCGGGTCGGCGCCCATGGGAAATGTGTGGCGCGACGGATGCAGTCGACTCTCGTGAGTCTGGTTGGTATTAAAAATGGCGAAGAACGGTTTCCCCTTTGGTCGGTTCTTCCAATGTGCCTTGGGACTGCTCTCATCCCAACCGGGGAGATTCTGGTCTAAATTGTAGTCCTTTTTGCTGTTGTTAGTGGTGTAATAGCCAGCCTCCTGGAGGTATTGAGGATACAGTTTAATAAATCTTGGTAGCGGCACTAGACTCCGCATATGTTCACCACCAACCGAAGGAGGATACATGCCGAGAATAAGCGTGGTCCGAGCAGGACCACACACGGCGGCAGTTGAGTAGGCATGCCGGTAGAGCACGCCATCTGCCGCGAGACTATCGATATTAGGGGTTTTAGCTAACTTGTCCCCATAGCATCCGATGTAAGGGCTATTATCCTCACTGGTTATCCAGAGAATATTGGGAAGATCGGCTCCGTAACTGGTAGCGGAAACGAGAATTAACAGGGCAAGAATTCGGGTAGTAACTTTATAGATCATAAGAGTAGATAATCGTTTTAGGGATCGAAATCCCATTAGTCACCAAAATTGATCGGAATGCTTAGCGGGGATGAGTCAACAAATCGGCAGCAAGCTACCTCCTACACTTCGTTTCGCATATCCCATAGCAGGAGGTAGCTTGCTGCCGAAACTGGTCTACATCTTTGTCGCAGTCATAAACCCACGGTCGGCCATGGTATCCCGGTAAGGACTCACTTCGAAGTCGAGCTCCTTCAGAATTGAGCCATATTCGCCGGGCGAATAGCACCTGCCTTGGGTGATATTCATAAGCAGCGCCGAATACTCGGCCACCGGAAGGGGTCCGGTTTTGTCGTCATTTAGAAAGGCACCGTGAATCACCAGCAAACCACCTGATGGCAGGCATTTCGCAGACTTTTCCAACAAGATTTTAACTTCGGGAAGGTCCCAGTCGTGAAGAACATTGGATAGCAGGACAACATCGGCTTCTTCTGACCATGGGTCCATAAACATATCTGCAGAAAGGACAGCGATCCGTTCATCTAATCCATGCTTTTTAACTTCTTTCCGAACGATGGCATCGACGGGCGACTGCTCAAGGACGGTTGCTCTCAATTGTGGATGCGCCGCAACGAGTGTCGAAGCATAGATCCCGGATCCACCACCGATATCCAAAACATGGTTTCGCCCAGAAAGGTAAGGTGTCAGTGCTTGCGCCAACGCTTGCCCAAAGGCCAAGCCACGGCAATTCATAAGCTCGGTGAAACTTCGAGCAAAGTCTTCCGACAACATCGATTCATGCCAATCATCCCCTTCTGGCTTCGCTTGCCAGTTGGCAGGTTTTCCGGTCTTCAAGACTTCAAGAAAGCCTCTTACGATTGGGGTGTCCTGAATGGGTGCGTAATAAGGCCCCAAATACCAGGGCGATCCTTTCACCAAATGTTCTTTGGCCAGTTGAGTAAGCTCGTGACAGTCTGTCTCATCTGTCGAAATAAATCCATTGGCGCGCAACAAGGTGAGCAATACGTCGGCTGGTCGTTCCGCAAAATCGAAATGCTCATTTATCATTTGGGTGTTGGCGCCCGGATTGTCATTCAACCAGGTAAAAAAGTCCAAGTGAACAATCGCCACAGCCAGTAATTCAGCTGCGTATTGACGATCACGATAGCGAAGAATCTGAGCGGGATCCGTTTGTGGAGGTTTCGATAGAATATGATTCATAAATAGAAATTACCCTATTGTTTCAAAATGTGCTTCGCAAACCATGAAATGAACTTGATACCCTTAAAATACCACGGTCGCATTCTTAATGAAAAGCGGTGAGAGGACATCCTTAGTCTTCAGATTCGTGCGCAGTAAACTTTTACCAATCGTCACCAGATTCTGGGTACTTCAAAGAAAACCGATCCTCAAGCCACATCCAACCCCGTCATCGTTCCGGTGGAGGAAGCAAATCGGTCGGCTTCGATGCCCATATCCTGAAGCATGCTGACAAAGAGATTTGGCAGCGGATAGTTTTGATCGCGATCGAAGGCGAGGTGTTTGCCGTGTTTGAAACCGCCACCCGCCAATAGAATCGGCATGTTGTCGGTGGTGTGTTTGTTGGCATCGCCAAAATTACTGCCAAACAACACCATTGTATTGTTCAGCATTGTCGCATCGCCTTCAGTGGAATTCTTCAAGTCAGTCAACAACTGGCTTAACAATTGCATATGCCTTCGATCGATGGCCGTGAGCTGTTGCAGTTTTTTTTCGCTTTTTCCGTGGTGCGAAAGGTTGTGGTATCCATCAGAGATATCCGTGCCTTTGACATTAATAGTCGGCGAGTTATTAGAATCTAACAACAGTGTGATGCTTCGTGTCGAATCGGTTTCAAATGCCAGACGTGCCATCTGATACATCAACCGCGTTTTTTCCATGTAGTCGGTCGGCGATTCAGGATCCTTAGGCATTTCCATAGAGGGAGTTGGTTTAGGAAGTCGTTCCCATTCACGAGCCTTGACCATGCGCTTTTCAACTTCTCGAACGGCTGTCGTGTATTGATCCATTCGTTCGCGATCAGAAGAACCCAGGCGGCGATGCAAGGCGCGCGATTGATCGGCGACGGTATCCATAATACTTTCGCCCAGGTGGAGCTTGCGCATCTGACGATCGATCTCCTCCTCAGAACCTTGCAGAAATAACTGTTTGTAAACATCGGATGCTTTATCTTCGCAGGGAATTAATACTCCCGCATCGGTCCACGACAGGCTGCGACGACCTTCTTTGGCATTTACGCCTAAAGTGAGTGAAGGAAAGCGGGTGAGGTTTCCGATTTTCTCGGCAATTAGTTGATCCAAAGAGATAGAATTGCGAAATCCACCGCCACCCGGATGCGGTGCCGCAGTAAGATAGGACACGTCCGAAGAATGCGAGCCGTCCACCCCGGGATGAGAAACCCCGCTTAAAACTGTAAAGTCAGAACGATGCTCGGCCAGTTCCTGGAGATAAGGAGAAAGATCATAGTTGGAACCTGCGAGGCTGGGAAAAAAATGGTCCGGCAAAATACCCAAATTGTTGCAGATTGCCAACATGCGACGGGGAGCTTTTGCATCAGTGGTAGCACCCCACACTCGTCTGGTAAAAACCGGAATCATGGCCTCCAGCATCGGCAAGGCTAGAGCCACTCCAACACCGCGCAACATTTGGCGGCGATTAATACGCTTTGCAAAGGGTGAGGTATTCATGGCATTGGTTATTTGATTTTAAATATTTCGCTTTGCACTACTTCGTGAATCAGAGACCGCACGCCAAATTCGTTTTTTTCGCATCGATCGAGAATGTTTTCGACAATAGTTCTATCACCGAAGATAACCGGTGCACCCGTGGCGTAAACAATAAAGCGGTTAACCAGATTGCGAGCTAAAGCACGTTCGTCAGCCATAAGATGGCCTTTCAATTCACTAATATCGGCAAACGTACGCCCATCTATCAATTCACCGCTGCAATCCACTGGTTGAGCATAGCGAAAGATAAATTCATGCCCATTCTTACCGAATCCAATGGCTGGTTCGCCTTCCTCACCTACCGCCCGATACCGGTCCTGCCAACCCCCGGCAACATCGAAACTTTCCAGGGCAAATCCAACCGGATCGAATTTCGCGTGACAGACGTTGCAGGATTGAACTTCCCGGTGCTTTTCGAGCTGCTCCCGGATCGTGGTTGCTCCGCGAGTATCCGGTTCAATCGCTTCAACACCAGACGGTGGTGGTGGAATCTCAATCCCCATGATACGTTCCATGATCCACGCTCCGCGCATGACAGGAGATGTAGTTGTCCCATTGGCTGTCACACGCAAGATACTCGCCTGCGTCAATAGTCCACCACGAATGGAATTAGCAGGAAGTTGAACCAAGCGTGGTTCCACACCTTCAAAGTGCGGCAAGCCATAATGGGCGGCCAAACGTTCGTTGATGAAACTAAAATCCGAATCCACCAGATTGCGAACCGGCAAATCGTGGTCGACCAACTCCCTAAAAAATAGTCGTGTTTCGCGAACGGACGATTCAGTAAGCATATCGTCTAGGTAATAGTCCGGATAAAGGTCGG
>JAPUIL010000031.1 GCA_027297085.1 Verrucomicrobiota bacterium
CTTCAGCCGGGTGGAGGGTCATTGTATACGCAAGCTTGGACTTAACCCGCATTTCTGACAAGAAAGGAGTAAACACGCGATTGTCTGGTGAGCATTCTTATTGCTCCTTCTCCGCCCACACGTGTCCTGGCTTTTTTAGTATTTTATCTAACCGCCACTTAAGGTGTTTGAAAATAATTTTCGGGTTGGTTATGGCCTGTCTCAGCCTTCGTTTGCGACGTTTACTCTGGGATTCATAAATGTCGCCGTGTTTACCATGAAATTCGAAGGCTATGTGTTTCGAAACGGTATCGCCCGTGTTTTTCATACCATGTTTTTGACCGGCAGAATAATAAATGAACGAAGGTGTATTCACAGTTTCACCTAATGTTTCTATCTGACCTTCGAAGTGTATAATACCTACGTCATGACCATCGATGTGCGGGTCATAACCCTGTCCGGGCTGTAAGGTAGCCATGTGAGATTCCAAGGTTCGAAGGTAACCGGTTTTCCCTTTAAGTAATCCATCAAATTCTATGTTGTTAGACGGTTCCCGGTCCTTAACGAGTGTATCGGAGCATTTTACGAAAGTGCTTTTGAGCGTTTCGCTTGAATGATACTCATCGGTTATCCATTTGAATACTATACCGACAACCGGCTTTTCAGTCATGTTCTCGTAAGTGTGTCTCCAATTGGCTGGATGATAAATAAAGTCTCCTGGTTTAGCCAGGAAGCGTTTCATGTTATTCGAACCTTTTGCGTCTTCCGCAATCAGCTCTGCTTCTCCATGCACTATCATCTGTATCTCTTCCTCATCGTGAATATGTGGAGGGTGAGGCATCTTGCCTGGCGCAAGTACGGCATAATGACATTCCATGAGCCGCAGGCCGGTCGTAGGACCACGTACTAAATCAAAAATCTTTAAGTCCTCATGGCCTGGCTCGTCCTCTCGGATGTCCAAAGATTCAATAAGGGTGGTAATAGCAAATTTCGAAGATATGGGGGTGGCGTGAGGTCCTGGCATAATGTGATTCTCGTTGTCCTGACTGGAACCCCGGATGACCAGACAGGGTGGTTTAGGTGATGTGAAATACTCCATGGGCCACCGTTGATGGCTAAATTTTGGAATTCTTACTGCTTTGCCGGCACGCACATACTGCAGTAGTACTGCGATGCGCTTTTTAACTTTACTGCGGTTTGTTGATCCATGCCACAGTCGTCCATCAATGAAGAGGGCGTCTCCATCGTAGGTATCCAAATTTTCGATATCGCTGCCTGGTTGGAAAAGGTTGGACCACTCAATGATTTTTTCATCATCGATATTTTGTCGAAGAACCCCCTTCTCCTTAGCGAGCTGATACAGAAGTTTGTTGAACCTATGTGAACCGGGGACCAGCTTGAGAGATGTATCTGGATCCGTTTTTTCGAGGCCCATCCATAGGGTTACAAAACCGTCCCCGTTAGCCGACTCTAGATCGTCATGCCATTGGTGGACCTGATTGGGGACGCGTATGAGCAGGCTCGATCCCCAAAGAATCACATGTTCGCCAATCAGTTCTGAAACGATGTCTACTAATCTGTCATTGCGTGCAAGGGCCGCCCAGGCGGGATTTGTGATAGCGCATCCTTTTTCCCAAATCATTGGGGCTCTGTGTTCTTCAGCACGAATGCTCTTAAGGATCTTTCTGCATTCAGTCTTTGAGAAGACCGCGTGTTCTATGTGGTAACCGAGTTTATCAAACGCCTGCATCATGGGTGTAACTGATAGGAAATCGCTTTGGATGATGTCGTTTTACTCGGTAGGAAGATGTCACGTCGTTCGGTACTCGCCGTGAATCTTTGACTGGCGGTTTACTGGGGAGGGGCAGTTTAACTGAGCGTTTTGCATAGAATAGTCAGCCAGTGGATCGGTTGCGAGGAGGAGGCTCCCATTTCCAAAGGTGCTGACTATTGGGTAAATCGCAAGGGTAGAATAATAGTCAAATCCTGAAGATATCTGAACAATATGAATATTAATCCCTTTTAGGACTTCTTGGAATTAAGCTCTACGATGTTCCGTATATAGCAGCGCACTGGATCGTTGAGCTGACGATTGATTCGCTTAAGTACAAAGAATTTTCTGGGGACTGTTGAAGTTGAATCGAATTTGCCTTCTCTCATCCTGTCCACGTCTGTAATTGTAACCGGATCGTTTGTATCGAGTTTTAGAAGGCAATAGGGTCCGACTCGTTTCTCGATGAATGGTTTCGCAAGTGTTGGAAAAAGTGTCTCTTCCCTGGGATAGAAGACTCCCTTAAAGGCATTCCGAATTCGCCGTCTCCTTCGAATAAAAGACGGGAGTCGTCTTAGTCCTTTTTCCATCAATGTCCCCGAGTAATCGTCCAGAACTTTCAAAACGTGGGCGAGTACTTCTGTGCTGTAGAAGGATCCTTCAATTTCAGACCAAACGGGTTTCGTTCCCAATTTCGAAGCGAGGAAGTGCAGCGACTTGTCTCTATTTACATGCTGGGACCAGTACCATTTGGAGATCTTCTTAATTTCTCTCTGTGTACATGCTGCATTCTGTCCTTTAAGGTAATCAATCACTCCCTCTCTGACAAAGAGGTCGTTACTTGCATGAAAGATGCACCCATCGATCTTCATCCCTGAACCGATGATGTAACGAATGTTGGCGATATGTGCCTCTGCTTGGCTTCCATCGGCCCATAGGGTTTCCAGGCTTACAGGATTCACGATCACTCCGCTCTCGGCGCTCAGTCGTTGCGTAATGCCGGGGGCCCTTCGATGCAATTCGCTGGAGATGTGTAGCAGAATTGAGACGTCAGGAACGAAACACTTGAAGTTTCGTATTTGGTCGAAAATGACTTCTTCCTGCTCATGGACCAGCAAGCTGACTACCAGTTTCATTCTACTCCACTTTCTTTGATTCCAACTTTAATTGGATCCAGTTTTTGAAATGTCTCATATTCTTCGGGTGTCCCAAGAATGTGGTACGAGTCCACCGGATGGATGGTGAATTTCCTCCCTTTTTCGATGAGGCTATTATACATAGGTGCTACATAAAATTCTCCGGCTTCTCGTTTTTCATTTTTGATCGCCCAGGCTGCCATATCGAAAAAATACTTCGCTCGGCGGAAGGAATAGAACCCGGTTAGGGCATGTGTTGAAATGATGGCTTTCTCCCTTACTTCAAGGATAACTCCCGAAGCGTCGATTTTTGCAAAACTGAAACGGTTCTCGTTGGCACGAAAGCTGCCAAGGACGCCATCCCAATCTTCGTTTAGCATCTTCTTTCTCAATTGTCCAGATGTGAAAACGGTGTCTATGTTAAAAATTGCCATGCAGTCCTCAGGGTCGAGGACGTGCCTCGCTTTCAGAACGGTTTCGGCCTGCCCTCGCGTTACGGATTCTAACCAGATAAAATCCAGTCTTTGCTCGGAATACCGTTCACGAAGCCAGTTTTCGAGCCGGAACGTTACGTCATGTTCCTTAAGACCGATAAAGACCAGTTGATCGCCTTTGGCTAGTGGGAGAGAATCTACGCTCCATTCCAGACAACTTTTCCCATGCGCTTGTAACAGAAACTTAGGGGTTTGGTAACCAGCTTCGATAAAGCGGCGGCCATGACCGGCCATTGGAATAACAAAAATCACCCTTTCTACTGATTTTGTTGTTGCCGCACCTTCTCACGATTTTCAGGAAGTCCGGTCGCATCCTTGCCAATTTTATCCCACGACTCGAACCGGTATGCGTTGTCGTCAATATAAACATGAGCCCAGGGTTTACCGAAATGCAGTTCATCATAGGGGATGTCGTGATTCTCGAGCCATTCAATCGTTGTCAGGCCCACCCTGGCCATGACAAGACCCTGATTCCCACTGCAGGTCTTCATATGCCTTGCAGTCAAAATAATAATCGTATGACCGGCAGCCTTCAAAGCCTTTATGTGCTCACGAGCGCCAGGGACAGGTGCGACATCACCATAAGATTGGCCGTCTTTTTTAAATTCGGCAATCACGCCATCCAGGTCGATACAAATTCTCATACGTCTATTTCGGTTCTTATGATTTCGATATTGATTCTGTAAACAAATTCGCTTTGCCGATTCAGGTTTATCGCTCAACCTCCAACGTACAAAGCGGTTAGAACCTTGAAACCATGACGATCCTGGCTGGATGTCAACTTCGAGAAACTCCAACGTACTCGTATCACAGCTTTGACTTTCGACTTGAGACCGCCACTCATTGTCTTCCTCATGCCTCTTACTGTGTCGCGCCACAGCCATTGGCGACGGCGGACCTCTAACCATAATACTTCTCACTACTCAGCATGTTCCGGTTCTCTGTTATGTTGGTATCGCTGTAATTATTGCTTCGCTGTGTTGAGGTGTCGCTAAGCTTTGGAACACTCTTCCATGCCCCTGACATCTTCTGCCTCGTTCGGTCCTTACCAAGCCTTAGTTAACTGCACGATTCAAGGAGTGAAGCTGCTTTTTGGCTGTCCTTTCCCTCGTGCGAATGCCTTGCGAATCTTGTTAAGAGTCAAGACATGACCCTCGCTTTATGACCCTGCTTTCCTGCTTTATGACCCAAGGGTGGAATTGCACCGCAGTCGACGCCGTTGCCTCCACTGATTCTGTCTGAGCTCTTTGAGGGGAACCGGAACAGTCTTGTGCGTAGGCAGGTAATCGTAGTCTCTAATTCCCGTTGACGTTGGAAGGTGGTGAAATTAGAAAGAAGAAAGAAATTTCAAACCCGCACGATCATGAGACGACCTTCTTTTGCTGAGTATCTGATTACGGCCCTCCTCTGCTGTAGTTTTGCAACGTCAACTTTACTTGGCGAAAAGGTAAAAATTCTGGTTTCGGCAACCTTTGCCGAGGGCCTTCAACCATTAACCGAACAGTATCCCGATCTCGAACTGGTGACCTTTCGTACCAGTAAGGAGGCTTTGAGTGAGATTAAAGATGCGGTCGCCGTTGTCGGATTGTCATCAGGGCATCCTGCCGCCGAGTTTGTCAAGGCGGGCAAAAATCTGAAGTGGATGGCTCACAGCAGCGCCGGGGTCGAAAAGACCTTAGAAGATCCCGTGGTGAGGAATGCCGATTTTATTTTGACCAACATGAAGATCGTTCAAGGCCCCCAGATTGCTGACCACGCCATGGCGTTGCTTTTGAACTTCACACGCGATTTGAAGCATTTCAACAGGCAGATGAAGGATGGTTTTATCCGGCAAGAGGAACTGCCCATGATCGAGTTGCGTGGTAAGACCATGTTGGTTGTGGGTCTGGGCGGTATCGGCACGCAGGTTGCCGAGCGCGCCTTTGCGTTTGGTATGCGTGTTCTGGCTGTCGATCCCAAGGACATCCCCCTGATGCGTGCAATTGAGTACGTGGGTAAACCCGACCAGTTGAACGAGTTGCTGGCCCAAGCCGATGTAGTGGTCAATTGTACTCCCCATACGCCTGAGACGGAATTGATGTACGGACCAGAGCAATTTGCCCGGATGAAAGACGGAGTTTACTTCATCAACATCTCACGCGGTGCCATAGTTGATACGGACGCACTCACTGCTGCCTTACAATCAGGCAAGGTACTGGCTGCAGGGCTGGACGTGACCGATCCTGAGCCGCTTCCGAGCGATCACCCGCTGTGGTCGATGTCCAATGTCACCATTACACCACACGTCGCGACCTTATCCGACCATCGACTTGAGCGTTTCCACCAGGCCTTTTACGAGAACATCGAACGCTTTATGACCGGCCGGCCGTTGCGAAATGTGGTCGATAAGCATAGAAGATATTAATCAAACTCGCTCCTTCATTGCCGTAATCTCAGTCTTGATCTTTACCCTAATATTTTTGACCCACCTTCTGCTCCATGTCGCAGACCCTGCCCTGCCTCGCATAAGCTTCTCGCGGAGGCGGGAGCTTAGTCGAAGGGCTCCAAGCTCCCCTAAATTAACCATCCAAACAAAGGAGATTCTATGATCCGCACATTATTCAACACGACTTCCCTCTTGACGTATATTCTGGCATGCTTGGCATTGGCCATAAACACACATGCACAAGAGCGATGGGAAAATCCGGTCCGCAAACTCCTCAAGGAGGGCAAACCCGTCATTGGGGCAACGATCACGGTAAACAGCGTCGATGTTGCGGCTCAGGCGGCCAACATGGGTTTCGATTTCCTGTGGGTGGAAATGGAACACAGCCCCATCGGCCTTGAGACCTACCGCAATATGGTCCTGGCCACGCGGGGGCTTAAAGCAGTGCCTTTCGCCCGCGTGCCGGTTAACGAGTTATGGACGGCCAAGCGTGTGTTGGACGCCGGAGCTCTTGGCGTGATCTTTCCGTTTACCAGTACTCCGGAGCTTGCCCGTCAAGCCGTGGCAGCCTGCAAATATCCGCCCGAAGGCAAGCGGGGATCCGGACCCGGGTTGGCATCGTTCCGCTGGCAGTCCGCAGATGAGAGCTACCAACAGTTTGCCAACCGCAATGTCATGGTGATCACTTTGATAGAAGACCAGTCCGGGGTCGACCATGTTGACGAGATCTGCGCCATCCCTGGCATTGACGTGATCTATATTGGCCCCAGCGATCTGTCGTGGCAGCTTGCGGGAGGCGACCGCAATTCTCCGAAATTCAAAGCGGCCATGGCTAAGATTATCGCGGCTGCCAAACGCCACGGTAAGTTCCTGGGCCGGCCCGCTGGCAGTCCCGAACAAATGAAGCAATATATCGAGCAGGGATTTCTGTTTTTTCAAAGTGCCAGCGACGTTGGAATGATGAGAAGAGGGGCTCGCTATTATCTCGATCCACTCGACAAGAAAGGAATCGATCCCAGGACGAAGTCGCTGTACTAACCTGTTTTGCTATTACAAAATGAGGCCATCATTTTAAACAAGCTTGTGTGATTTGAGATGGCAGGCCAAACCTGCCTCCGAGCAAGCACTGCGGCGAGACATGATTACAGAAAAAGTTTCGACTCTGGAATGATTCTAAATTAAGGTTTCCAATGTGTTTGTAACAAAAACCAAAATTCGGGCAAACCCTTTTCCGGCGGCGATAGATTCTACAATAACAATGCCTGCCATGTGCGGGGTCCTGGCTCTGGTCGCCTTCTGCGGTCTGCTGCTATGGGCATGCACGCCCGTTTCTGGAGGCAGTCTGAGCCTCGACATGCGAGTGACACTCGAGCAGGACGACCGGGAGATTTTGGAGGGCTACACGGCGACCTATAATCACAGTGCGATCACCACTCTGCGCGGTAGGCGGACCCGGAATACAGAGGTTCGAAACGCCAAATGGGACGGCTATGAGACCTGTGATGATCCGCCACTCGAGTTGAAATGGCAAAGTCTCATCATCTTCGACGACTTCCCATACGCCGAGCCCGAGGTTGGCGTGGTGGTCCGGGACACGGAGGCCTGGCTGCTATACCATCCAGCCCGTGAATTCGGGGTCAAGCATCCGGGCCGGCCACCGTGCGGCCCGGGCGACGGCATCCCGCCAGGCACCTTGGTACCCAAGAGCTACTTCTTCGACGATCTGGCAGAGGGAGCTGAGCCTGCAGGAGATTTTCCGGTTTACTTCGAGGACGAGAGTGATTCTTGGGGCGGCTTTGTCCTTGCCGTTCTACCGATGAACGAGCTGGAAGCAGGCAGGTCGATTCCGCTGTCCGTATCCTACGAGTTGGTCACCGGCATCTTCACGATTCGGTTCCGCATCGAAGGGACCATCACACCGATTCCGTAGGTGACGTCTGGAGTGATTCTTTAAAGGCAGAAGGATGAAGGCAGAAGGCAGAAGGATGAAGGCAAATATTATTAAGAAACTTATGCACTAAATCGTTATAAGAATTTTGAGGAAGTGTTTTTATCAGTAAACGACTAAAGTTAGGAATTTAAGTATTATGAAAATACCATCACTGATACTCATCTCGTTCGCGTTGGTCTTTGGATCCTATTTATCTTTCGCCGAAACAAAACCAGCGGAGCCCATCAAGGCCTATGAACTAGAAGAGTTGGATAAAGAGCCGGAGGCTTTAATACGGATCGCGCCTAAATACCCCAAGATCCTTAAAAGAAATAGGAAAAACGGCACCGTAATTATACAGTTTATTGTCGATGAAATGGGAAAGGTCATTGACCCTAAAATTGTAAAAAGTACGAACGCTCTTTTTGACCCACCTTCTCTTGAGGCGGTAGTTCAATGGAAATATAAACCAGGTATGAAAGACGGCAAAGCCGTTAGAACGCGAATTGAGCTACCGCTAAAGTTCAGATTGAGGAGATAGCTTTGAGAGGATTGATCAGTTTTAACTTTAATCAACAATGAAGACGTTCCCCAAAATAGTCGCAATTTTCTCATTGTTCTTTGGAACAGTCTTTTCTTCCGCCGAAGGGACGTGGGATGCACCTGAAAAGATCTATAGTTTTGATGAATTAGATAGTGTGCCTGTTCCTCTTACTGAGTTGGAACCTAAGTATCCGTATGGTCTGAAAAAGATGGGAAAAGGAGGGAAGGTAATTCTTCAGTTTGCTGTCGATGAAGAGGGGAATGTGCTAAATCCAAAAGTCATTGAGAGTTCGCGCGCTTCCCTCTTAACTTCGTCAATTAAAGCTCTCTACGCATGGACATTCAGTCCTGGCAGGAAAGATGGGCAGCCGGTTAAAACAGGACTACAGGTAGCTGTGGATTTTTTAGGAAGAGAAACTGCATTCAACCTGGTATCTGCAAGTGACTACGTACTGTTTCCAATTCCCAAACGACGGGAAGCTGTCGAGCTCGATGCTTTGAATAAGTGGCCTGAATCGATCAAACGTGTGCAGCCCAAATACGATGCTGGTTTGAAGAAGCGGGGTGTCGAAGGTACCGTCGTGGTCTGGTTTGTCATTGATGAGCAAGGCAAAGTTATCAATCCGCAGGTGGCTGAAAGCTCACATCCTTCTTTTGCCGCCGCAAGCTTGGAGGCAGTCCTGTTATGGGAGTTCAGCCCCGGATTGCTGGAAGGAAAACCCACAAAGTCCCTGGTCAGTCTGACTTTGAGTTTCACCTTACGAAAAAAGCACAAGCGCGTATATCCACAGTGAAAATCCTCACCCCACTTTTTAAATCTCCCATGTGAATGTGGGTGTCATTTTTTGGTTCCAATTCAAGACTGGCAGCTTCTCCCCTTGACATTCTACAAGAGAGACCATTCCCTGTAGTCATACTACAGGAAAATGACAAAACTCACACGCACCGATTTACTCCAGGGAACCCTGGATATGATGATTCTAAAAACGCTCGCTCCCGGAGCGATGCACGGGTGGAACATATCCAAGAAGATTCAGGCGGCCTCCGAAAACACCTTCGAGATTAAGCAGGGTTCTCTTTACCCGGCCCTCCACCGACTTGAGTCCAAAGGATTCATTCGATCGGAATGGGGCTCTTCTGAAAACAATCGCAAAGCCAAGTTCTACACTTTGACGCCATTGGGAATCGGTCAGCTTGAGGATGAGGAGGAGATCTGGCAGCTCTTTGCCCAGGCGGTTAACTCAGTGATGCAAATCTCCTAGCCGATCCAGGCTAAACTCTTGGCTATGCAGATCTTCCTCAATCGAGTTCGGACTTTTTTCAAAAAGGTTTTAGGAAACAAGACCGCGGAAAGTGATCTTGCTAAAGAGTATGCCTACCATGTGGAAAGACTCACTGAGGAAAACATTGAAAAGGGCCTGGCTCCTAAAGTGGCCAAGAAAGCA
>JAPUIL010000310.1 GCA_027297085.1 Verrucomicrobiota bacterium
GGTGGAAGTAATCTCGACCACACCCAGCTTGTTATAGAAATGGGATACCTTGCCAACTTGAACCTTCTTCTTGGTAGCCTTGGAACCATAGTGCCCTGACCAGCCTTGCTCACGGCCGAGATAGTAGCCATCGGAAAGCCCACGATTGTAGACCGATTTCAGGTCATCCAACAACTCTTCCACAAACTCGGGTGAGTAGGTTCCAGCATGAACTGCATCAATGGCTTTACGATAAGCGCTGATAACCGTATGGACATACTCAGGCGCTCTACCACGTCCTTCAATTTTCAAAACCTTGATGCCCGACTGAAGAAGCTGATCCAGAAATTCAATGGTGGAAATATCGTTGGGAGACATGACGAAGTTGTTGTCGATCGTCAGCTTCTTACCGGTTTCCTTATCAATCACATCGTACTCCTTACGACAATTTTGTATACACGCTCCACGGTTTGCCGAGGCATTGTCTGTGTATTGAGACATTCCACAGCGACCCGATACCGCGATGCATAACGCACCGTGGGCGAAGGCCTCAATTTCAGCGGGACGCCCGCTGGGGCCTCTAAGATCTGCCGCTACGATTTGATCATAGAGTTTGCGAATCATACTGAGGTTCAACTCACGTGCCAGAACGATACGGTCGCAAAATTGCGTATAAAACTTAAATGATTCGAAATTGGATACCGACAACTGAGTGGACAGGTGTACCTCAAGCCCCAGTTCGCGCGCTCGCATGATACAAGCCATGTCTGCAGCAATAACCGCATCGACCTGGTTTTCCGCAGCCAAATCCAACAGTTTATAAACCAGCTTCAAGTCGTGATCATAAAGCAGCGTGTTCAGCGTCAAACAGGCTTTTACGCCCCCCTCACGGCAACGATTCATTATTTCCGGCAAATCCGGCAGACCAAACGACCGCCGGGACCTCGCCCGCATATTCAATTGGGCGAGACCGAAATATACGGCATCCGCCCCCGCTGCGATACCTGCCTGCAGCGAAGCATAACAACCGGCAGGCGCCAGCAAATCTGTTTCCGGTAATGGAAGGTCGTTTTGCATGAATTCCGAAAAAAGTGGCTAGTTAATGGGCCGGATCGGCTATATTAGTCAAGTGGAACTCACCGAGAGGGAAATTCAGGCTACTCAATCTCAAATATCCCTTCGATCTCGACGGTTATATTCCCCGGCAAGGCTGCCACGCCAAATGCAGAACGTGTACCAACTCCGGCATCCTCTCCAAAGACTTGGGCAAAGAGTTCACTACAGCCATTTATAACTGCCGGATGGTTATAAAAGTCAGGTGCACTATTAACCAGCCCTAGTAACTTAACGACACTTTTAATTCGATCAAGGGATCCCAGCTGCGCCTGCAAAGTAGATAGTATTGCCAGGCCTGTTTGTCGCGCGGCCTCAGTTGCAAACTCCTGGTCGACTTGGTCACCCACTCTTCCTGTATGCGTCGTTCCATCACTTTTGTAAGGTCCATGCCCCGAGAAATAAGCCAAGCCATCGACGACGACTACCGGCTTGTAAACACCACCCCGAGGAGGAGGCGGTGGGAGTTCCAATCCAAGTTCTTTGATTTTTGCTTCTGCGCTCATAAGAGAAAATGTTTAGGGTTCTTGGTTCGATGGCCAGTTCCGATTTATGAGCTCTTTCAATTCTTTAATGGTCGCTCGATGTTGATTTGATCCTGCGAGGTTGTGCATTTCTTGCGGATCCATAAGCTGATCATACAATTCAACGCCTTTATCTCCGCGAGTTCCCCACTCCACATAGCGCCAACGATCCGTCCTCACGCTGTATCCAGGCACATCGACATACAAGGTTTGGATAAAAGCAGGGCGGTTCCAATCCGCAGCGGGATCGGTTAGGAGCTTTCTTAAACTAGTCCCTTCCAATTCGTCAGGCGGCACAAGTCCGGCCAAGTCAGCAAGCGTCGGATAGATATCGACAAACTCAACTATTCGCAGGCTGTCATGTGAAGCGGGATTCAAGCCCGGCACACGAAAAATCAGAGGAGCTCTCGCTGACTCCTCATACAAACTGTTCTTTCGCCAGAGTCCGTGTTCGCCCAAGTGGTAACCATGGTCTCCCCAAAGCACGACGATGGTATTTTCCCGAAGTCCCAGCCTGTCCACAGCCGCCAACAAACGGCCGATTTGGGTGTCCACAAAGGAAATGCAGGCGTCGTAGGCCAGTATACAATCGCGGGCTTCATCCTCGGTCGTTCCGAAATTGGGCCAATCTGCCGTAGAACTCAAAGCAGCCTCCGGCACAGTCTTGCGGTAACCCGATGGCAATTCCGGGACCTTTGTTTTTTCCAGATGGTAGAGGTCGAAGTATTTTTTTGGTGCTATGTATGGGGTGTGCGGTCGATAAAGGCCCGCAGCGATAAAGAAGGATTCCCCTTTGTGCTCCTCCAACATGCGAATGGTTTCATCCACCACCTTTCCATCGGTCTGCTCGGTGTCTTCACCTTCAGCTTTAAGAAATCCCATAGTATTTGTAATAGACAATTTATGGGTGTAAATGGTCATCAGATCTTCCTCATCCTTGTCGCGACCCCGCGGGTTCACAACCTCCTGCCAGGAAGCGGGATCATCCGCACCACTGGTGCCAATATCCAAAGGAACCCTTTGGTGAAATATCTTTCCAACCCGCGCGACATAATAACCGTTCTTCATGAACAATTGAGGCAGCGTTACCGCGTCAGGAGCCAGCTCACGGAAGGACATTCTATTATTAATCATGCCCGTGGTTTGCGGACGTAGCCCGGTCAGCACAGAAGTTCGACTAGGACCGCATGACGGGTATTGGCAATAAGCCCGGTCGAAACGCACGCCTTCCTGTGCAAGCTTATCGATGTTGGGCGAACTTATGTGATCGAAACCATAGCAACCAAGACGCGTATTTAAATCATCAATGGCGATGAACAAAACGTTCGGTTTCCTAGGCGCTGCGGCGGTGGCGAAATTTATGCCGGCAAAGACAACAATCGACAGGAAAGCTTTGAAGAAACGCCACATGAGTCCTATCTCATCAGACAAAGCGGAGGGTTCAAGACCGTTTGCATTTATTGAATCAAAGACGGGCTGAGCGAAATCGTATTAAGCGGTCACCTTTGTGGCCGTTTTTGTGTTTCGACCACGGAAGTGAATAAAGAGTCCAGCCCCAACAGCAAAAACGACCTCTCCTACACAGAACCAAAGGAGCTTCTTAGCAGTTCCATCGTCGAAGCCATAACTGTGCAAGCCCACTTGAAGTAGATTTACTCCAAACCAGGCCACGGCAACAGTGATAGGTGTCAGAGCCATGGCTACAGAGAAGCTGAGTTCCTTAAGACGTCCTGCAAGGCGGCCATGAACGAGAACCAATAACCATAGCACAATGAGCAAGGCTCCGTTTTCTTTAGGATCCCAGCCCCAGAAGCGTCCCCAGGATTGATCTCCCCAAATACCACCGAGTATAGTTCCAAAAGTCGTGAAGAACACAGCAACCAAACACACGCCATAAGATACCTTAAAAATACCCTGGTGCATCTTGCGGTCACTTGGAAACCTCAGGCGCATAATCAAATACGCATGGGCAACAAGACCTGCAAGTAATGAGATAGCGTAGCCGGTGGTGATTGTTTGAACGTGCGTCAGCAGCCAGAACCGTGAGTCCAATACGGCCACCAACATCACTTGCGTATCTCCATCTAAGGCATAGCGGGAGGCAATAAAATTGAGCACAATTCCTGCCACTGAACCTACAATCAATCCAAGAGTATCTCTCCTGAGGTATTCAATAATCGTGGCAAACAGTACCAGGATTGCTGATACAAAAATAATAGATTCGTAAAGTGTGGAGACCGGTGGTCTCGCCATTATGTAGACGCGGAATAGAATGCCTGTAATGTGCAGAACGATACCCACAGTCAGACTACCTAGTGAGATTCGCGCTATCAGTTTACTGTTGAGCATATAGCTCAAAAGGAGCATGAGCATGGCGATGGTATAAAAGGCACTGCTGAACCAGAAAAAATTGGCCTTATTCGAAATGAGCTCCGCCTTATAGTGTACCGGAATATTTAGGGATTCATTTACAGCGGCCACCTCCGAGCTTACATCCGCAAAAGGGTCTTTTAAAAACTTCTCCACAATGCCCTCGAGCTCCTGAATTCTAGCGTCCTCCCACTCAGAAAAATTTCGACCATCCATGATTCCCCAGACAGAAAACCAATCCCCTTCCTTCTGATTTTCTTTAGGTTTAACCACCCGCATGATATCTGCGCTCTGATCTGCCATCTTGACCTGTAATTGTTGAACCAGGTCAACCAACGCGCTTTCCTTTTCGGAAATATTATCACCTGCTTTACGACCCTCGAGCACTCCTAATTCCCGAGCTAACGCCTCCCGGGATTTAAGGAACTGCCGGTAGGTGTAACCTTTCTCCGGCTCAAAACCAATTGCTTCTGCCAACTCCACATTATTTACCACAATGTCGGGCTGTAGCGCAGTTAAGGACCTACTCAAAGCCAGGTACTGCATCACCTTGCGGTATAAGGTAAGCAACTGAATTTCAGCTCGCGTACGCGATTCCGGTTCCTTCTCGCTCAGTTGGCGCAACGATTCCATTCGATCGTTGATTCCCCGACTGAGGTCCCGGAAAGAGTATAAATGTTGCGGATCCAAACCGATTCCCAATCCCAGAATCGCCTCCTTCTCAATCACCTTAAACAATTTTCGTTCGTACGCAATTTCAGGGGCGATCAACAACTCGAGCAACCAATCAATGGCTTTTTGTTTCTCGATGGTTCGCTTGTTATGATAAAGTAGGAGTTGAGCCCTGGCAAAGGTATCCAAAGGTTTGAGACGTCCGTCATCTTGAACAACGAGTGCTTCCAGCGCCCCGGCCCTAACGGGCGATTCATAGCTTCCTGCATGCAGAAAACCAAAGGAGAGAAACAGAAAAATTATTCCAACTAAACGCTTCATGATACGACGCCCTCCTGTTTGCGCTTTGAGCGAACAATTAACTTGGGCACTTGAATGAGCAGATGAATAAATAAACCAAAAGCCATAATACAGCTGGCAATGTAGGGAAAATTTCTACCGGCATTTTGCACAACAGCCAGCACAGTCGTCTCATCCTCAACTCCTTCAATAAACGAAGCTTGGTAAAATGTGTAATCGAGATTCCGTAGCGGTTCATTCATGGAGATAAGCACTTCGCGTTTAATGCCTCCATCCACTACATTCACCAAGGAACTGTAGTGAGATGCCGTTTGGGTACCCGGGTGAACCTTTTTGGTGAAATCCATCAGTTCTATGGCAAAAGGTAGTTGGTATCGTTTGTTGCGCAGCTCGATCACATACTCTTTGCCACCCGCTCGAATGGTCTGAGGCACTAGCATGAACTGAAAGACCATGTAGGTGCCGCCGGTGTTATCATCGAGCCCTCGAATGTCCAAAACCATGCCGGCCATGTTTAGAGAAAACTCATTTTCCAACCGCTTCTCAACAAATTCAAATCGCTGGGCAAATCCATGAAAGCCGTCCGTCACTTCAGGCTCTCTTCGAACAATATCAATATTGCGGTGATAGGTTTCGATTTTGATTGTGAACGGAAAATCAGGATCCGATAGGGTCGCGCCTTCGCTTATATATTCATTGGTAAAGGAAATCACCGCATCGTGATCGGCGGGTGACTTGTCAATCACGGCAAATTCAAGCTCGTTATAATCCTGGTAGTAGCTACTCGTTTGTCCTTCTGGAATGGGAATACTTCCTTCATTGGAAAAGTAAGCAGTGAAGAACCCTCCCAGCAATAAGAGTAACATTCCACTGTGAGAGATAAGCGTTCCTATACGATTGAATCGAATGGGACTATTAAAGATGAGTTTAAACAGCAGGTTTATAAACACCACGGACAAGGCTAATCGGCCACCGGGAAAAATTCCCCACACAATCCAGGATGAAAAATATTTTTGCTGGGCTAGGTAAAGACCATGGTACTTCTGATCGATGGTGCCATAAACGAGCAGCACGATGAGCCAAAGAGCGGTGTAGAAAAAGATCTCCGGATTCGCCAGGAAATGGGCAACTTTGAGCAGAGGGGATTTCGACTTCGTGGTACTCATGGTCAATTCGTCCTAACCCGGATTTCTCACGGAGTTTAGATGCCGGGCTTGACGAGCGATAGGCGAGGGCGCGCACTGCTGTGCGTAACCGAAGCAGGGAAGGAGGAACACCCGGCATGTCAGCCCGGGAATGTGGGCAAACCGTATGCCAACAGAGTGTATTTTTAATAAAATATGCAAGTCCTTCATTTCTAATAGTTTAATTCCTGTTTGCACCCTTTCGGTGAGAAATCCGGGCTAAGCATCTTTGAAATGCAATGAGTTGCAAAACGCTTCGAACGATTCCTGCGCTTCCTCAACTCCAGCTCGGGAGGCTGTCATTTTTGCAAAAAGCATATAGCCGGTTTCTTCAAAAATGGCTCCCAGAATCGCATTGTCCGGGTTTTCCTCATTGATGAGGGTGATATAAAGATATTGACGCCCTTGAGGAGTGGCATGCTCATGAGCATATTCGGCGAGTTCTTCCTGAACAGCGGGTCCCAGCCCAATTTGTCCACGCCAACGATTGATATTGGGCATGACTCCTCCAGCTCCTCCTCCCAGTTGAACCAGAGAAAAATCACCGGCCTCGCCATTGGAAAGCGGCACATTATAGCTGGCCAGCCGCATGGAGGACACTTTTCCAGCTTCCCATCCATCGGGCACAACCCAGGTAAATGGGAGTCCCGTATCCTCAGCATTGGCGGAATCAGCCGAAGGGGCACTATTTGCCGCAGGCACTGGTGTTTTTGAAACCTTGTATTTTTGAATGGAGGGTTCCTCGGAGCAGGCAACAAACAAAAAGGAGCCCATCAAGAGCACGGAAAAGACTGAAATTTCGGGTAGTTTCATGCACAAATTGGAAAGCGGGAAACCCAACATACCTGTTCAATCCCCCAATTTTGGTGAGCAAATAACGGGATGGCTCCTACTGAAGTCAATGAAGGAAACCATCCAATTCGAAAAGAAGTTGACCATTTGATAGGTTATATAACCTCACACCCCCCTTTGCTTACAAAAAATCTACAGGAAAAGGTGGCAATTATTGTTTGGCTGATTAATTACACCCGACTGCAATTTTTAACTAGGCAAATGAAAACGCTTAGTACAAATACTTACGCCCAATATGTACCTTAGACCTGCCTCCCTGCTTTTAACCTTGCTGGTAAGTTCAGTATCCTTGTCCGGCATAGAGCTTTTTCTCAAAAACGGTGACCGGCTTCAAGGTGAACTGATTTGGGAATCGGACGACCACCTGACTATCCGCCATGCTATCCTTGGAGAAATTGAAATCGCCAAAAGCGCTCTAGCCGAAATGCCCAGTCTCGAAGAAATTGCACAGGGCGCTGAGAAAGCATCTGCAGCCGGCAAGAAAAGTTCGTCAAAGTCTGGAGCCAGAACCAAAACTCCGGATTTAGAACAGTCAACAGATGAACAACCGGAAGTGGCTGCCATGGGGGGATTCACGGTAACAAAGATTCCCAAGTACATTTGGAACTCTCCCAAAGAGTTAATGGAGGCACTGGAACGAATGAATACCAAAGTAGGATTTTCCTTCGCGGACAAAGCTAGCAAACGTGACCAGAGAGACCTTCGATTATTTTATAATAGCCGATGGAAAAACGGTAAAAGCGAATATCGATTCAATACGGATTATCGCTTTAGTGAGACCGACGGCGAAACCGATGAAAACCGCTACACGGGCAATTTCCGTTTCCGGCGACAGCAAATGCGGAATCTGTTTATTCAAACCAGTACTTTTTACCGCAAAGATCCGATACGTGAAATCAACCATTGGATCGAACAAGGATTCGGGGGTGGTTGGAATAATAAGGTGTCCCCATCCTTTGAATACTCTTTTGGCCTGGAGGGCAGTCTCAAATGGGAAGATCTCAGCGAGGACAACAAAGCCATCGGCGGGTATAATTTCCTAACGACCCTCTTCCAGGATTCGGTGTATCAAATAGGCAAGAGCTATCAGGTCATCCAGGAAGTCGAAACCTACATTAATCCGAACAATTCAGAAAACTGGGGTTACCGTTTCGATGTTATGCTGGACGGTAAGATCACCAACAACTTCAGCTTGAGGCTGGAATATGAATACAGTTTCGACAACCTGGTACCTAAAAAAGTCCCCCAGCTCGAGACCCTATTCAGCAGTTCCTTGCTGTATACTTTTTAACAGATATCAACGGCCCATCAACCCTTGGCTTCGACCGCCAGTAATTGCTCAAGGTCGATCGATTGTGCGTCTTTCCACAATTCATCCAATTTGTAGAATTCGCGCTGTTCACGCACA
>JAPUIL010000311.1 GCA_027297085.1 Verrucomicrobiota bacterium
TTCTACCTTCTGCCTTCTGCTTTCCAAATCTCTACCCCAAGTTCTTACGGATCGCATCCGTATTCAACGTCGAGGGCAGGTTCTTATTGGTCCCAGCCGTTTTGTGATACTTACCAGTGAGTTTATCTTTCTCGTATTTGGTAAAGCCGGCTTTCTCCACGTTCTTGTTATCCAGTTTTTTCTCTGTGCCACCGGTGGTATGTTTCAGACCTAGGTTTGGGGCATGCATCACCTTGACCACTTTTTCCCCTGTCTCGGGATGGATGGCCAGTTGCTCTTCCGACATAGATTGATTGACTTCAAAAAAATCACCTTTTGAGCCATCCTCATGGATGATGCGGTAAGTATAAACGGGCATAAGTGGGTAGGTTGGAAGTTAAGAAAAATCTTCGGCTTGAAGTAAGCAGCCGTCAAGTTCGCTTCGAATAGAAACCTCGTCCATGCCTATACCAATAAAAACAATCTCCTGCCGGCGGTCACCAAAGGGATCTTGCCAGCTTCGCTCGACTTCCTCTGGAAACTGGTCCCGTTTCACTTGACCTTTCTCAAACCGAGTGGCCCACCAATCACCAATGAAATCGCAACGATTTACATCCCCTGCCACCGAAACAAGCGCCACCTGATCTGCCCGCTCAGCTATCCAGGCAAATCCCTTCACTCTTAATACGCCCGAATGAGATTTCTCCAAAAAACGGCTGAGTAAGGCTGCTTTAAAAGGAATCCGGCCGCGGTAAATAAAAGTCTTCAAACCATATTTGGTGGAAAAGTCAGACTCGGAGTCCGAGGAGGTTGATGTAAAAGATGCGGGATTCATTATATTCGAACCAGTAGAAACATCCTGAGGTTGAAATCGTGACGCAGTGGATTCTTTGTCCCCCTCGAGTTCTTGCATCCACCGTGGAGCACCAATCGTGTCTTCCATCTTGAAAGCGCGACTGTTTAAAAGCGCCTGAACATCTGTTTTACTTTGTGTAACCAATAGACTTTGAGCGCGTGGGTTTAATCCGGCGACAATGCCCAGCAAGCGAGCACCATCCTCTTCGTTTAACAAATCCCTTTTATTGAGAAGAATAATATCCGCGCATTCGATCTGCTCCACCATCAACTCAAAAACGGGTTGCTCTTCGTTGGGCCGAATAAGTTCTCCACTTGTATCCGAAGTATGGATGCGCTTCCATTCCTTCATAAACAATGCCCCGTCTATTACTGTTACCAAAGCATTAAGCGGCGCGATATCGGCGATGGTCTTTCCAAACAGATCCTGAGCGAAAAAAGCCTGCAGCACTTGGGTTGGTTCCGCCACACCACTGGCTTCAATCACTATATGATCCGCCCCACTCGATTTGACTAACTCCTCCACGGCTTCGGCGAGATCACCCTGAATAGAACAACAGATACATCCGTTGGATAGTTCCACCATTTGGGTGGCAGAATCGTCCAGTTCCTTGAGTTGAGTTTTTACCAAGGTAGCATCCACATTGATCTCCCCTACGTCGTTGACCAGCAAGGCAAGTTTCATATCACCACACTCGGACAACATCCGGTTCAGCAGCGTGGTTTTACCAGAGCCTAAAAATCCAGAAAGAAGCGTAACAGGTACGGGAGTTGGTTGTGATTTCATTAGGATTATTTCTGAGTTAGAAAACCTGGAGCCACGCCGTCAACGTAGATGGGCAATATTTACTGTAAAGTTGGAAAATCATCCAGGCGCGATGGGGAAAATTTACCAATCGATCTTTCTTCACAATAAACCAAATTCCTAATCGGTTGATGCTCCGCAGGATACAAATTTTGCTCTTTTTGGCAGAAAACCTGCAATAGAGTACCTCGGAATGAGATCATTCCGCCGCGATAGATGCCGGTCCAATAAAGGGGATCGGCATCGTTCTTTATCTTATTGTTTGATTGTACATCCGGGACAAACAGAGTGAGCGTGGTAAATCGCCTTAATGACTAAGAAAACCAAATACGAAGGTAAGTGGCTGAATTTCTACGAAATATCGTTTACCAACTCGGCCGGTGAGCCCGGCGAATGGGAATATGCAGCCAGAATAGGAAGTGAGGGAGCAGCCTGCGTCATTGCCATCAAAGATGAGGCAGAACCGCAGTTAATACTCATCCGGCAATTCCGCCCGCCCATTGGCAACTATGCCATTGAATTTCCCGCAGGTCTGGTCGATTCAGGCGAGTCCATTGAATCTGCGGCTCTCCGCGAACTAGAGGAAGAAACCGGCTACACAGGAGATGTTTTACATGTTGGACCTCCCATTTTTAGTTCACCTGGTTTGACGGACGAACAAGTCTCCCTCGTTACGGTAAAAGTGACAGGCCAAAATGAAACACGCCACGAACCTGACGAAAAGATCGAGGTGCTGACCGTACCATTGAAGGATTTAATGAAACGCCTTTCGGGGTTTCAAGCTGAAGGAACGGCACTCGATGCCAAACTCTGGTCATTTGCTCAGGGACTCAGTTGGAATTCGCCCGGGGAAGGAGCTACCTGAAAGCCCCGAAGTTGTGCTTCTACCAAATTAGATTTCAAATGATAATTATACCTTGGACACAGCGGAAACCAGTAATTCGGTTACACGATGTGCATTGTCCATAAACACTTTAAGGACTTGTTCCCATTCAACGGGTTCTTCGTCTTCTTTCCAACAGTCGTAATCAGTGCTCATGGCCACAGCGGCGTAAGGAATTTCAGCTTCCTTTGCAAGTGCCGCCTCGGTAGCGATAGTCATATTGATTACATCGGCACCCCAGGCACGGAACATATGTGATTCGGCCTTGGTTGAAAACCGCGGACCCTCAATGGAAATGACCGTTCCTGTTGGATGGTAGGCAAAACTCAATTCCTTTGCCGCCGCTAAGAAACAATCCCTGAGCTCTGCCGAAAACGGTTCCGCCGTGGAAACGTGGATCGGAGATCCAGGCACAAATTTATCGTAGAAAGTGTTTATACGGTGTCGTGAAAAATCAATAAACTGGTCCAGGATAACAAAATCCCCCGGCTTGATCGCTTCCTGCAATGATCCGACTGCGGTTGTCACCAAGATATGGGTACATCCCAGCTCTTTGAAAGCCCATATATTGGCCCGAAAATTTACCTGGCTCGGAGGAATGGTGTGCCCAATACCATGCCGGGCCAGCAGTACTACCTCGCGACCCGCAATAATACCCTGTTTTAATACAGAGGAGGTTGCCCCGTAAGGAGTATCCAGGGTCAGTTCTTCCACCTCTTTTAACAAATCTGGATTGTCCAAGCCACTACCGCCAATGATACCGATTTTTGCCATACTATTTGAATTCTAGAGTTACGTTTTTAAAACCCAATACTTGCGACCAAACCCGAAATGACAAGCCCGGGTTATCGTCTCCACAGCTTCTACGCCTGCAGCTTGTTGAAAAATGCTTTAAGTTTTTCCGGACTCTTTTTACCCGAGCTTTCCTCTAATCCACTATTGGCGTCCACAGTTTGTGGATCCGCAAGTAAGATGGCATCTCCGATATTTTCAGGATTCAGACCACCAGCCAGAATCCACGAAACTTCCGGGTAATCGGACTTGAGCTGTTTGAAACCAGCCCAATCACCGGTCTTACCACTGCCGCCAAATCCCTCCTTCTGGTACGTATCCACTAAAAAGGTACCGGCATATTGAAAAAGCGACTCGGGAAACAAACTACCGGGCGGAAGTTTGGGAGCCAACCACAAGCGGTGCTGACCCACGGCCTGAGACAACTCACTTAGATAATCGTCATCGTGAATTTCTGAAAAATGAACCTGGAAAAAGTCAAACCCCGCATTTATCTGCTGATTTATCGACTCCAGATTCGGCCGCACGTTTACAGCCACACGAAAACAGTCCGGCAAGGTGTTCTTTAGTTCCAGGTATTGCTCAAGGGAAATCACGCGTGGAGACTTTGGGTAAAAGATAAAACCCAAGTACGTCGCACCGAGAGATACCGCTAAGCGTGCGTCTTCTTCTCTAGTAATCCCACAGATCTTAACCCCTGGTTTTTTCATCCCTCAAAAGCGTTAAAGGTCGCGATCACGTAATCCACCTGCTCGTCCGAAAGTTCCGGATAAATGGGCAGATTGATGATCTCCCGGCACGTCTGCTCCACAACTGGAAAATCGCCTTCCTTATAATCAAGGCTCTCATACACAGGTTGAATGTGCAAAGGCCGCGGATAAAACAAGCCCGTAGCCACGTCATGGTCAGTCAAATGCTTTACTAAAGCATCCCGTTGGGGATGACATATTGAAAATTGATGATATACACTGGCCGCATCAGCTACAACCGGAGGCAAACGCAGATCTTCCAGTTTCAAGCCTGCTAAATATTTTGCAGCAATAGCACGGCGTCGCTCAGTCCATTCCTCGAGATGTTTCAACTTCACATTCAGTAAGGCGCCCGCGAAACCTTCCATTCGGTAATTGTAACCCACATCCGAATACGTATAGCGATCCGGCATGGCGTGGTTTCGAAGTAACCGGAATTGATCCACCATTTCCTGATGCTTGGAAACACACAGTCCACCCTCGGTAAGACCGCCCAGGTTCTTAGTCGGATAAAATGAAAAAGCGCCACAATCGCCCACTAATCCGGTTGGTTTACCTTTGTAAGTGGCGAGGTGCGATTGAGCACAGTCCTCAATCAGTTTGAGATTATATTTTTCGGCTAAATCAACAAATTCGTCCATGGGAGCCGGTTGTCCAAACAGGTGAACGACCACAATGGCTTTTGTCTTCTCCGTGATGACCGCTTCCACTTTTTCAGGATCGAGATTGTAATTATTGGAATCTATATCGGCAAATACCGGAATAGCTTTCTCGTAGTTAATACACCACGACGATGCCATGAACGTGAATGGAGTTGTTATGACCTCATCTCTCGGAGACACACCGCAAGCCCGCACACACAAATGTAGCGCTGATGTGCCACTATTTATACCCACCGCCTCATCGGCCCCCATCATGGCAGCATAAGCCTTTTCGAAACGGTCAACTTGTGCGCCTAAAATAAACTGCCCGGAATCAAGTGTTTCTTCCAACGCCGCCATTAACTCCGGCTTTAATTTCTGGTGCGTCTCGTGAAAATTTAAAAAAGGTACGTTCATAACAAATTTCCTACTTTTCCTTTATTTAAATCCTCCTCGTCCTCCTACTCCTCCTCTTACATTTCGTTTTAGCTGCCACTTACATAATCCCCTGAATCTTCGGCCACTGAAAGTTTGTCTTCAAAGTACTGTATCAATTTTGTAAGCATGGAAACAACGGATATTCATAGCTCTTTACCCTTATCAATATCTTTGTTTTCCAAAACACCTTTTGCCACCAAAACATCTAAACCAGCCGCACATTCCGTGGCAGATCCTCGAGCGTCATCCAAAAATCGAATTCTTTGCTTCATCTGACGTCTACCATTGCCTTCGGCAATATTTAAAGCGATTGAAATGCTGGCCCTGTCCAACTGCTTAAAGCTCTCCGCCAAAGGAACTATATGATGGTCTAATTTGACTTTTTTCATAAGCTCACTCAACCAAGCAACAAATCGAATTGCTGACCTGTAAACTTCCAGTTTTTCGTGATCGAATCGTTTCATGACATTTT
>JAPUIL010000312.1 GCA_027297085.1 Verrucomicrobiota bacterium
CCTTACGCGTCTGCCTCATATCGCTTAAAGCAAGGTTCTATCCAGATAATTCCTGGCCAAGCATGCAGGAGAAATCACAATATGATCCTGGCATCCCATTCCAAATGATCGTCAATCACAGATCCAAATAAAAAGACCGTGACATTCGGCCCCCGATCCTCTCTTTTTGCTTGACCTTATTACGCAAAATAATTAGGTGCCCTAATTGGAGGCGTGCCTTACCCTAATCAGGATTCGCTTAATCAGGATTTGGAAACGGGTGCGTTTGCCGTCACGCGATCGGAAGTACCGGTTGCGGATCTAACTAATGAGAGTTCTCAACCCAAACCCCTAGAAGAGACTGAAATGAATACTAAAAACAACAACTGGTTAAAAACCCTGGCCGCTGCGCTGACCCTTGGAATAGCTAGCGGGAACGCCGACCTGAGAGCCCAGGACGAAGACGAAACCGTTTACACACTCAGCCCATTTACAGTGGATGAATCCGAGACTGTCGGCTATGCGGCCACAAGTACTTTGGCCGGAACCCGCATCAAAACAGATCTGAAAGACTTGGGAGCCTCCATTTCGGTGGTAACTGAGGCATTCATGGATGACGTCGCCGCCACCGATGCTCAAACCCTCTTATCCTACCTCGGAAATGTTGAAGTGGGCGGTTTTCAGGGAAATTTCACCGGAGCGTCTGCGTCGACGTGGAGCCGCTTTTACCAGCTGGATGCAAGAACCAATCCGCAAAGAAACCAGCGGGTACGGGGTTTGTTTGCGGCAGATTTGACGCGTAATTTGTATCTGACGGATATTCCTTTTGACAGCTATAACACCGGGCGTGTCACCGTCAGTCGCGGCCCCAACTCGCTCCTGTTCGGTATCGGAAGTCCCGGAGGAGTTATCGATAACGCATCCAAACAAGCCATTCACAACAGCGACTTCGGCGAGTTGGGTATACGCCTGGATAACTACGGTAGTTGGCGTGCTGAATTAGACTACAATAAATCGCTTGTCGAGGATCGCGTTGCCCTGCGTATCTCTATCCTCGAGGAGAGCCTGGAGTACAAACAGAAACCGGCATTTGAAGATCAAACGCGCTTTTATGCTGCGTTGGACATTATTTTGTTTGAAAGCGGCAGTGCCGTAACCCGGCTGAAGATCAATGGTGAAGATGGTGAGCAGAACGGATCCCCAGTAGAGGTCATTCCACCAACCGTCTCTTATCACAACTGGTTTGAGCCCATTCCGACAAGTATCTCGCAGTTCACAGGCTCGCAACCAACCCCATGGGTTGTGGATCCTAGCGAAGGGGGGACCTGGGAGTTTCAGGCCCTGCATGACGACCCCATTGGAACGGAGGCCCGTGAAAACCTGATCCACACCAATGTTCACCCCACCGTCTTCCGCCAACCTACACTTGTGTATTCAACGCGCGGGGCAACCGATGCCAGTGTCGGTGGTGTAGGAAATATCGCTGGCTACAACGGTGTTATCCCCTGGAGCAAAAGCAGAGATACACTTGCCAGTACCGGTTTGGCGGGTACACCCGTTGCGGCAGGGCTGCCAGACGATACGCCGGTAGGCAATTTTCGGGATTTTCACACCAATACCCCTTATTCTGAAGGCTACGCGATTGGATTCGCTGCTCCCACGTTGCAAAACCGCGATGTGTTCGATTTCTACAATCAGGTCTATAGCAATGGCCACGATCGCATTGAACGAGAATTTGATGCGGTCAATTTCGCACTGGAACAAACCTTTCTCGACGGAAAGCTGGGTATTGAGATCGCATACGACGAACAATCCTATTCCACGCATCAGGATTTTTTATTTGCGGGCGGTCAGGGTGGCAGCACGGGAGGCCCCTACGACATTTATGTCTCTAACTCCGTTTACCTAATGAATGGACAGCTCAATCCGAACCTGGGCCGGGCCTATACACGGGTAAGAAAACCTAGGCAGAGAGATGATATTACGGATCGCGAGACCTTTCGCATAACAGCAACTGCAGAAGCGGATTTCAGAGAAAACGACGGTTGGCTCAAGCACCTGGGTCTTCATCGATTTACAGGACTTTTTAACGATTACACTCTGGACACCTTCAACCACACCACGGGTGACGCGGTGGACAGCGACCAATTCAACATAACCTCCGCCCAGGCGGAAGACAACCTGAATGGCGGAGGCCGACGCAGCCTAAATATCCTGGCTTTCACCAGTGATTCCCTAATCGGTGTGCAATCCTTGGACGACGTGCGTCTTCACCCCATCGATTTTCGAAGGCCTGAGGACGGATATCGATACAACTATGCATGGGTGGATACCACCGCCGCCGGATCGCTGAACGGTGGAGTGGCCGGCGACCGCATGATTCACACCAACGAGGTTTTCGTAAGGCGTATTATAGAAAGTGAAGATATCGGTCAGACCAATATCGAATCCAAGGCCTTTGCCTGGCAGAGCTACTTCCTCGATGACCATATCGTAGGTCTGTACGGTTACCGTGAGGATGATACGGAAAGCTTTGCCATAAATACTGAAGCTGAGGCTGGTATTGACCGTTTGGTGTCCTCCCCAGCTGAGTTTGGGCCCGCCCCCAACATTCAGTACAATCCGGCATTCACCAAGCTGTCCTCGACACCAGCCCTGGTGGAATCCGGAGATACCCAAACCTGGAGTGTGGTGGCACGTATTCCTGAATTCTTGTTAGGAGATCTTCCTTTCAACTTGCAGGCGCACTGGTCCACGTCAGAAAACTTCAATCCCATCGGTCTGCGTAATTCCGTTTTGGGCGAGCCTATAGGACAACCTACCGGTTCCACCGAGGAATATGGATTTTTGATCAGTACCGATGACCAAAAGTACTCGATCAAGTTTAACTGGTTTACGACCGAGCTGGCCGCTATCGATTCGGGAGTGAATTTTAATCTGGTTGGAGAAGTCGTTGGTAGGATTAACTCATTCCGTAGGGGTGAACTGATAGGACAATTCCCCTGGTCGATGCAACTGGCCGCCTTGCCGGGTGGAGCCAGCCCGGAGGGTCATCCTATTCAAAGTTATGACGCATATTATACCGCTATGTTAAACACTGTTCCCCAGGTCTTGCAGGATATCGTTAATCCTCGGCAGGAAGATACTACCGGAGACGGTGTCTGGGATGAATACGATTTTGACCCAATCCCCAACATCCGCTCTACCCGGGATCAACTGGCAGAAGGATTTGAAGTTGAGTTTGTGGCGAATCCCACACCGTCCTGGCGGATCTTGGCCAATATCAGTCAGCAAGAAACCATCTTTACAAACACCGCACCGGTCATGGCTCAGGTCGTGGAAGATTATGTGGGAACGATCCAGGCAGGCAGGCTGGATGAGCTCCAGGAAGATGGATCGTTCACGAGGCCTTCACGAACGTACGAATTGGAATTGCTGGCCCAAATTCTCGCTCCTGTTCGTGTAGCCAAAGCCCTGGAAAACCAGGTAGCCAATGAACAGCGTGAATGGCGCATTACCGGGGTCAGCACCTATCAATTCCAGGAAGGAACACTGGCAGGATTCGGAATCGGCGGCGCGGTTCGCTGGGAAGATGAAGCCGCAACCGGCTACGTGTTTAGTTTGGACCCGGAAACCAATGTTCCAATACCGGATGTCAACCGGCCATTCTTCGATGATGGCCTGTTCAGCGGGGATTTATGGCTCACTTATAGAAGAAAAATCTGGGACGAAAAGATTGATTGGAGCGTTCGGCTCAATATCCGAAACCTGGTTGGCGAAAGCGGAAATATTCCGGTCAAAACCAACCCGGACGGTCAGGTGGCAGTCATCAGGATTCCACCTCCGAGGACCATCTATTTGTCCAATTCTTTTAAGTTCTAGTAGAAGGCTATTGATAAACCAGTTTTTTAAATTAGATGAAAAATAACAAGTTGCTGAGGATTCGAGGGTTGAACTGCAAAAGGGGTAGTTGGATGGCCCATCAGTCTCATGGGGATCACAGCCTGCTCCGGAAGTTCTTCAGAAAAGTCCTTGCGTCAGCTGCAATCGCACTGCTCGGAACACAAATCTTCTGCGCGCATACTGCCTTTGCACAAGGAGATGCCCGGCCTAACATACTGTTCATTATCTCAGATGACATCTCCTGGGCTCATGCAGGCGCCTACGGAGATAAAGTCGTCAAGACACCCGCATTTGACAGGGTTGCTGCAGAGGGTGTGCTATTTACAAATGCCTTCTGCTCAGTTCCATCCTGCAGCCCATCACGTGCTGCGATCCTTACCGGTCAGGACTTCTGGCGGCTTGGGGAGGCGGCCAATCTCCGTGGTACTCTCTACAAGGATTTGTTCAATGTGTATCCATTCATGCTGGAAGAGGTAGGATACCATGTTGGCAGTCACTCCAAAGTATGGTCGCCGGGGAGTATAAAAGAAGGAGGATGGCCACACAATCCGGCCGGACCGTCGACGGACAATTTCCAGAGTTTTCTCAAAACCTTGCCGGAGGACAAGCCGTTTTGTTTTTGGCAAGGTTCGAGTGATGCACATAGATCCTATGTAAAGGGATCAGGCAGCAAATCGGGCATG
>JAPUIL010000313.1 GCA_027297085.1 Verrucomicrobiota bacterium
GCTCCCTCGAGCGGATTATATTGTCAGTCTCCTGCCCAGTACTCCGGATTCTCATCACATACTTGGACAAGCTCAGTTTGAAGTCATGAAACCGGGTGTGTTTATAGTCAATCTGGGGCGGGGAATGCATATCGATGAAAACGCGCTTGTCGCCGCCTTGAATAACGGCACCGTGAAAGGAGCTGGTTTGGATACCTTTGAAACGGAGCCTCTCCCCACCGATTCACCACTCTGGGAGATGGAAAATGTAATCATTTCTCCTCATTGCTCAGGCGACCAACCCGACTATTGTTTTGAAGCACGTTGCCTGTTTCTGAAAAACCTGGAGCGGTTTATGGGCGGTGAGCCCTTGTTCAATGTAATTGATAAGGGGTTGGGGTATTCGTTAACGCATTAGCATCAGAATTTTCCAAGATAGATAGTGTAGGAGCGGGTTTACCCCGCGATCTTTCGAGGGCTGTACAATGTTATCGCGGGGTAAACCCGGTCCTACGAGAGAAACCATTTCATTACTGTTCCGAAATTTCATACCCCTATCGGAATCAGCCCATGGATGCCAGGCCGCCTGAAAACGCAGATATCCGCTTGGAAGGCGAAATTTGCACACTCAACGCACGGCAGAGCGGGGACGCTCTGCCCTACCTATATTACCGAATAAAGGATGGTATAACCTAGGCCAAACTATTCTGCGTAAACGGTAATTTTCGCATGCGCACTCCGGTGGCGGCAAAGATCGCATTGGCTACCGCAGCCGGTGCCGGAGGTAAGGCCGGTTCTCCAAGGCCGGTGGGCGGATAGTCTGTATCGAGGAACCGCGTTTCAACATCCGGAGCTTCATTCATGCGAATGAGGCGGTAGCTGTCGTAATTTAAATTCTGCGACGAACCACCAACGATGGGCATATCACAGAACCAGGCGCTGCCAAGACCATCGATGATTCCACCTTCGCACTGGTTCTCGGCTCCGCTGCGGTTGATCAATTGTCCACAATCCACCGCACAGTAATATTTGTGCACTTTCAGCTCACCGTTTTTAACCGATACTTCGGCCACTTGTCCGACGTAGGAATGGTGAGAGAAATGAGCAGAAATTCCCTGGTAGATACCATTTTTGGTCGACTTGCCCCAGTTCGCCATCTCAGCTACGGCAACCAGCACGTCCCGCAAACGGACCGGATCGTAATCCAATTTTCCATCCGGATTGTTAATGGCCTTATCGAGCAGTTCCAGACGAAATTCCAGGACGTCTTTACCAAGCTCGAGCGCAACCTCCTCCAAGAAGGATTGATCGAGATAGGATACCACGTTGTGGTGGGGCGACCGCCAGGCTTGGGTCGTCACCTTCGATGGCACAAAGAAGGTATCGATCTGAAAGTTTGGCACCGCACCGTTTGGGAAATTCTCCGGTCTGATAGCTCCTCGTTCGGTCGTACTGGCCGATCTCATGTACCAGGTATCCAGATTTCCATCTCGATCAATCCCGGCCTGATACTTATACATAGCTGCAGGTCGGAAATTTCCCGCATGCATATCCTCCTCACGTTTCCATATGATATTCACTGGCGCACCTGCCAGCTTGGAGGCGTGAACCGCATCTTCCACAAAATCTGTTTTCAGACGACGACCAAATCCACCGCCAATACGGGTCATTTCCACCGTGATTTTACTTTCGGGGATTCCCAGTATTTTGGCCGCAGCTTGACGGGCTCGCTCAGGCGTCTGAGTGGGGCCCAGTAAATAGGCCGAATCTTCTTTCACGTCGGCATACATATTGATGGGCTCCATCGGTGCATGCGCAATGAAAGGCACCTCATAAACCGCCTCTATTGTTTTGGCTGCTTTCTTAAGTCCTGCATGCACATCACCTACTTTGCGTTTGGTATCGCCTGTTTCGTTGTCGATCATCCGAGCGAATTCACTGTTTAACCGGGTTGAACTTTCCCGTTCACCATTTTCTTTCCAGTTAATCCGCAAGGCTTCTTTACCTTTAAACGCGGCATAATTGGTGGTTGCTAGCACCGCGACTTTGTCATTCCAGCTGATGACCTTCTTTACTCCGGGTACGTTGAGCGCAGCCGAATCGTTGACTCCGCCCAGTTTGAGTCCGTGAGCCGGTGGATTCGATATCGCACCGTAGAGCATACCTTTGGTTTTAGTATCAATGCCGAATTTCTGAGCACCGGTAACGATCGCGTCGTTGTCACAATTGGGTATACGAGTGCCAAATATCCTGAAATCCGATTTGTCTTTCAGTTTTACATCACTTGGAACAGACAGCTTGCTCGCTGCGTCTACCAAGTCCCCATAAGCGGCTTTTTTACCCTTACCCTTGTGGTAAACCTTGCTGTTCTTGGTCGTACATTGCGAGGCTTTGACTCCCCATTGCTTCGCGGCTGCAGCCACAAGCATCGCCCTGGCTGAAGCACCGGCTTCTCGAAGTGTGGTATAGGATGAGCGAATGGATCCACTGCCTCCGGCGACTTGCCGTACATAGGATTCTGTATTCAACGGAGCCTGTTCAACAGTAACATCCTTCCAATCCACATCCAGCTCTTCGGCAATAATCATGGGAAAGGCTGTTTTGATGCCCTGCCCACATTCAGGATTCTGGTTGAGCAAGGTAACCCGTCCATTGCGATCGATCTTCAGAAACGCGTTGGGTTCAAATAAAGCATCACCTTTCTTTTCGTGATGGGCTGCGCTTCCCCACCGGAATCCGATGACCAATCCGCCACCGACGGTTGCGGACACTTTGATGAAATTTCTACGGTTAAATTTTTGAATTGTTGCACTCATGCTGCACCTCCCATCTCGGCTGCCCGGTGAATGGCTGAACGAATGCGCTTATAGGTCCCACACCGGCAGATGTTACCAGACATACCCGCATCAATGTCGGCATCGCTGGGATTCGGATTGTTGTTCAGAAGCGCCACGGCAGACATGATTTGTCCGGCCTGACAATAACCACACTGAGGAACATCCTCTTCTTTCCAGGCCAACTGAGCCGGATGATCGCCGGATTCAGAAAGGCCTTCAATGGTGGTAATTGTTTGACCTACAGCGCCGGAAACCGGGAAGGAACAGGACCGAATGGGAGCGCCATTCAGGTGGATGGTACAGGCTCCACACTGACCGATTCCACAACTGTATTTTGTGCCGGTAAGATTCAAAAGATCACGCAATACCCACAAAAGGGGCATCGATGGGTCCGCATCTACTGTTTGTCGCGAACCGTTAACAGATAGGGTATAACTTGCCATAGAACGGGGTTGTTGAGTTCAGAAGCAGGAACCCTATTCCCCTGTCTGGCTGAATGCAATCCCGATTCCAGAAAATGACAAACACCCAACAAGACTGAATACTTGACGGTTCCTTCCGCTTGATTGAATCTCATTCTCCCCTGCAAGAACTCATAGAAATGAAACATTACGCACCTATTTTTCTGCTTCTTTGTTCGTTATATTCATTTGGTCTTGCCCGATCCGCGCTTGAATTTGCGAAACCGGAAGATGACGGCATTTCCTTCGTGCGGCTAAAAACGATACACCAATTCATGGGGGACTCCGCGGAAAATTTTCCCTTAACCGGAGCTATCACTCCTTATCTTTTCAAAGATCGGAGTTTTTCTGAAATGACGCGTACCAACTAACTACACTTCTTGAGAAAATTATGAATATCAATTCCCTGATTTCCCACGTCACTCTGGCTTCCGTCATTTTCGCGGGTGCGGCCTTCGGTGCATCCAAAGCAACCATCACCATGCAGTCTTTCGGCAAGACCAAGGACGGCGCCGACACCGCACTCTATACCTTGACCAATGCCAATGGGGTAAAAGCGGATATTACCAATTACGGCGGCATCGTGGTGCGCCTGTTTGTGCCAGACAGAGAAGGCAACATGGACGATGTCGTACTCGGCTACAACACGGTGGCAGAATACATCCTCGATACTCCCTACTTCGGCGCTTTGATTGGACGTATTGGTAACCGCGTAGCCGATGGAAAATTCAAACTGAATGGCCAGACCTACAACCTGGTAACCAACAATTCTCCGGCCGGCATTCCTTGTCACTTGCATGGGGGTACCTTGGGTTATGACAAAGTAGTCTGGGATGCGGAACCATTTATCGAAAACAATACCCCCGGCCTGAAGCTTCACTACTTCAGCGTAGATGGAGAAGAAGGTTACCCCGGCAACTTGGATATCACAGTCGAGTATCGGCTTACCAATGACAATTCATTGAAAATCGATTACCTGGCAACTACCGACAAAGCCACGCCGGTTAACCTGACCAACCACTCCTACTTCAACCTTAAGGGTGAAGGTCAAGGAGACATTCTTGATCACGTCCTGATGTTCAATGCAGCCAACTACACACCCGTGAATGCCGGATTGATTCCCACCGGAAAAATATCCTCCGTAAAAGGCACTCCGTTTGATTTCACATCACCTCACGCCATCGGTGAGCGGATTAATGACGATAATGAGCAAATGGGTTTCGGTGGAGGTTATGATCACAACTGGGTGCTCGACAATCAGGACGGCGACCTCGCCTTGGCAGGAACCGTTTTCGAACCAACATCCGGCCGCTTCATGGAAGTCTGGACAGAGGAACCCGGCATGCAATTTTACTGCGGTAATTTCCTCAACGGCTCCCACATAGGAAAATCTGGGAAGTCCTATCACTTCCGCAACGGATTCTGTCTGGAAACTCAACACTATCCGGACTCCCCCAATCAAAAGAGTTTCCCTTCCATCATTCTCAAACCGGGTGAAGAGTATAAGACCACAACTATTTACCGCTTCGGCACTCGGTAGCCAGAACTTCTCACCATATGCGCACTACCGAGGAGATTTACGACGACACATCTACAAGCGTAGCGCTGAATAACAAATGAGCTAAGGTGATGAAAATAATCATTGGCCTCTCATTGGCCTCACTCATTGGCCTCACGGCCAATGCTACGTGGTAGCCATGATCGTGAGATCATGGACTTCGA
>JAPUIL010000314.1 GCA_027297085.1 Verrucomicrobiota bacterium
CGGTCTTGCTCCGATATTTGACAAAAAACCGCTTAAGTGAGTGCCATTCGGGTCAGCCCTGAATAGCACTAAGTTAGGGTGGCTTTGGGCGAATCTACGATCCGTTCCTTTCGAGGGGGTCTACCGAGGAGCGGAGGCGACGACACCTCAACCAGCGAAGCGCAGAATAACAACCTTCAATCCCGCATTGGCATGCACCAGCCGTCGCCTTGAAAGGCTTCCAACTTCGCTCCAGCTACGATGGACATGATGGCTAGGCACGGCGATAGCAAGGAATGACCCCGACGCCGGCAATGCTTCGGATATTTATAGAAAAAACGCTTAACCGAGTGGCATTCGGCCTTATACCAATTCTGGGTAGGGCTCGATCGCCAAGTGAGCGGTAGATTCGGTGCTTTTGATTCTCGTCCGTTTCTCCTCGCAGAATCTCAATAACTCAGGTTCCTATTCTTAATTCGCGGAGGCTCCGTCTGATTGGAAACAATAAAGGCCCGTCGAGGAACGAATCAGCAAACGGTTACTGGCAATGGCTGGAGTAGCCATGTAAATGTCGTCTTCGGGAAGACGATTCACATGGAGAAGATCAAATGATTTACCTGCCCTGAATACAAAGGTAGCCCCATCTTCGTTAAGGCAAAAAACCTTACCATCATACGCCCACGGTGAGGCTGTAAATCCGCTGCGCCCCCGGGGAATCTTTTCTTTTTCAAAATGAAACTCTCCCGATTTCGGATCCAAGCATGACAACATACCCCGGTCCAAAAGCACATATAGATTATCTTGGTAAAGCAAGGTGGTGGGATTGTAGGGAGCAGCTCTCCAACTACACCATACAATGTAATCGTTGGATGTTGTGGTTTCATTAATTGAGATATCACCCTTAGCTCCTGGCCGAATGGCGTAGATAGGTTTTTGCCTGCTTCCTACATAACCGGAGCTGATGTAGAGCAGACCGTCAGCAGAATAGGGAGTGGCAATAGTGATACTTGACATGCCTTCTAGCGACCAGAGCTCGTTGCCATCCAAATCGTAGGAAGTAACGATACCTGTTCCCGGAATTATTATCTCAGTGCGAAGTTCGTTCTCCCAAATATAAGGCGAGGACCAATTACTTTTTTCATCACGGTGGATAGTCCATATTTCTTTGCCGCTGGTTTTGTTGATGGCCTTTAGCCAGGAATCTTCGTTGTTATCGTTAAGGACGTATAATCGATTTCCATGTAGAATTGGTGAAGCTGCGGTTCCCCAGCCGTTCCTGATGGGAAGTGGAGCAAAACTTTTGGACCACTCAAGTTTGCCATCCAGGTCGAATACAAAAAGCCCGATATTTCCAAAATAAAAATAGACCCGTTCGCCGTCTGTCACCGGAGTTTCTGATGCATAACTGTTTTTGAGGTGAATAGGTGTATCCGGAAGCGATTCGTGCACCACCTGCTCCCAAATGATCTTGCCAGTTTTTAGATTGAGGCAATAAACCTTCCACTCGTGAAGGGTGTCGGCCGGTGCTGGCCGGTTCCCTCCGAAATAGAGACCTTTTTTCGGCTCTTCAGAGGTGCCTGAATTAATTACAGTGGTCAAAAATACCTTATCTCCCCAGACGATTGGCGAAGACCAGCCTCGCCCGGGAATATTGGTCTTCCAGCTGATGTTTTCTGCAGTCGACCATTGATCGGGCAACGCGTCCCCATAAGCTATGCCCCTTGAATCCGCCCCACGAAATTGAGGCCAATCCGCTTGTGCCAAACTATTCGAATGCCAGACGACTAAGAAAAGGAAGAGAACTCCAACGTATGCGAGAAACTTTTGCTGCTCCATGGCGGTAAACTTTTTGAGAAGGTTAATATGCTTGCATCCTTCTACCGAACGGTAGGTAGGATAGAATTGTCAGCAAGATAAATTTGCTTAATAAACATACTGGATCGTTCATGAAAAAGCGTCTATACTTCTCAAATTACCTGCTTCCTCTCATCTTTTTCCTTTTGCTTTCATTTGCAATCAAGGGGCGTAGTCAGCCATCTCTCTCCAACGAATATCTGACTCCCGAATTACGCCGGCAAGTAGAGCAACTCAAGCGAGATGTTGCGGCAGAGCCCACTTCCGGTCAGACAGAAGATCAGCGCGCGGATGTACTGTGGCGATGGGCAAATGCTTTTGCCATGGAAGGCGGCCTCCTGCCGGTGGAATTGCCGCTGGTGATGGCATTGGTTAAGGCTTACCCGAAGGACCCAAGTTACAGTAACAGAAAGTCCGAATCCTTAGACCGTTTTGTCCGGGAGTTGCAGGTGCGTGAGGAGATGCCCGGCGCGATTGGTCCTCTGGCATCCGATGTCTCAAAGCCATTTCTACCGGGCAGTTACCAAACCATCGTTCAGACTTACACCATCGGTGAAATGCCTATGGTAGAAGGAGGAGGTATTCTCGTAGCCAAACATTTTCTAGCAGATCATGGGTATTACCAAACAACCGATCCGACCGCTGACGATTACGTCACCATTCGCTGCTCAAATCTCAGGGCGTCTTTCGAAATAGTCACTACGACAGTATCTGGTATGCATGGAGGATTCTTTACCCCTGCCGATGTCCTTACGTTTCAGCTCGAAGGCACTAACTTGACTAAAGGCGAAACCATTACCGTTACCCACGGTGACCGAAGCGGAGGATCCAAAGGGTTTAAAGTGCAGACTTATTCCAATGACCGGTTTCCGCTGCCGCTCTACGTGGATCTAGAGGGCAAAGGAAATTTCTTCACCTTACCAATCGGGCATTACAAGGTGATTGGAGATCCTGTATTTTCAGTAAAAGGTTTTGCTCCATCAGTTGTGGCAACTGGAAAATCATTTGAGATGTCTGTTCGAAGCGAGGATCAGTATTTCAATCGAGCCAGTGGGTCGTTTCCCTCCTATGAGGTGAAAATTAACGGCCGAAAATTTCGCGAGATTAAAGCCAGTGATAAGGCCATAACCGTTCTAAAAGACCTCAAGATTGAATCTCCCGGAGTGTATCGCTTGTCGATTCAATCGAAGGACGGAAAGATCACCGGTGTTTCCAATCCGATCTGGGTTCAGGACAATCCAAAGTATGGTATCTATTGGGGTGAAACGCATGGACATTCTGGCTTCGCTGAGGGACAGGGCACTGCCGATGCCTATTTCCGGTTTGGCCGGGATGATGCCCGTCTTGATTTTCTCACTCATTCTGAACACGACCTCTGGTTGGACGACAGTGAGTGGGAGGTACTGAGGAAGAACGTCAAGAAGTACAATGAGGAAGGGAAGTTTATCACCTATCTGGGTTATGAATGGACCGTCAAAGCCGAACGCGGGGGTCATAACAACGTATTGTTCCGTACACCCGACGACCGTTCCCGCGTGCCGCTCCAGGAAGCGCCGGTTTTATCAGAATTGTATCGACGACTGGCTAACGAAAACGACATGGGTGATGT
>JAPUIL010000315.1 GCA_027297085.1 Verrucomicrobiota bacterium
TCGTTAGAAATTCCTTTAGACTTTCAGACCAGTCAAGTTGAGCTGACAGCGTCCGGTCTTTTGCCTTTTTTAAAGTGAAGAATTATCGCCCAGACAAACAGGAGAGCAAAAATAGTCAGACCAATATGCTTCACCGCCAGCTCTGTGCCGGGAAATTTGGCCTTATCATTCAGAATTGAGATAGCCGCACCTACCAGCGCGAGAAGTACCGCAATTATCATGAGTACATTCCACCAGATACGCGAGGCTCCCTTAGGAAGTGCGTCACCCATTAGCTTCTTGTTATTCATCATAAAGAAGAAAGCGATGTAGGCGATAGGCAGCAGTACCATGCCAAAACGACTGGTTGGCACAGCCAGGTAGAATTGTGCTTTGCCCGACCACAGGAACAAGGCACCTAAAGCACCGGTTACTGCCGGCAGAATACAACCCAACTGGTAGAGTCTTCCGGTGGATGGTTTACCGGCCATTTCACAAACCACAAATCCACTAATAAGCATAAGAATTATTATGGTGGATACAGCCATTCCAAACACGCCAACACCAAAGAGGATTTGTGAAAATCCTGAGCCGGCCAAGTCCTCCAAGGAGTTGGCCAAAGCAAACGCATCGCGTTGTATCAAGGTAGCGGCCAGAATCCGGTCTGCTTCCGGAAGGGCGCCCATTATAGCTGGAGTGGCTTCCTGACCGGAGGCAGCTAGCATTTTAGTAAGGTTGCCTTCATAAGCCTCCTGAAGTTTCGGTGAAACTTCAACCATGGCATTAGCCGAATGCACCTCAATCAGGCCGGGCTCGGGGTTGGCATGAAACTGGGAAGCTGCCGCGATCACCACACAACTGGTGGCAAGCAGAAAGGGTATAAAGAGTCCCGTAGCGAGGTCGAACTTGGCTAACCCAGTAAAATTTTTATCCCAACCCCTTTTCATCATCGAATAGGGCAAAAGAAAGGTCATGTTGATACCTACGGCGGTGGCGGCTGCGGCAACAATACGGTCGCGCTGATCTGAAACCACTAAATCATGCCAGTATTCCGCTGCTGAGGATTCTGCAATAAGCCCTCTAAGAGAAGAAGCGGGCTCAAATATGAGGCCGGGATTCGGAACAAAACCGGCAAAAATTCTGCCCCAGGGTAATCCTTCACTACTGGTAGTGAGGACCAATACAACCAGGAAAAAACTCATCACTACCATACCAATCATCACTTTCAGAAGAATATCGAAGATCTTATAACCTTTGGCGCTGGCGTCGTAGAGCCAAACTACAAAGACCCCTATGGCGAAGAGAAGGATCGCGCAGACATACTCACCGCCTGAAAAACTAAACAATCCCAAGTTTTGGCGCAACGCGGCCGTGCCCAGAGAAAACTGCGGCATGGCCCAGACCAGATTAGCCATGAGCGTGGCAACCGCCCATCCCCAACCTAGTACGGGGTTTACGTGCTTGTTTAATGAATCCAACGGCTTTTCACCGGTAGACAATGCCACATAAGCAATGGCACTCAGCATGACGATACCGAAGACCATCATCAAAGGCTGGAGCCACATAAGTTCGTAGCCTCCAATAATTCCCAGGTAAAGACTGCCAGCCAAAGAACCACCACCTAAAGTGACAGCACCTTGCAGCCAACCGGGACCGGAAAGTTTCAGATAGGTGCGGTAGGCCGCAGCTTTACCTTGTTGTTCAGCTGCGAGAATCATCTCGCGTTGTTGATCAATATTCGAATCTGACATCTATAGGATTGGAGTTTCTGATGGGCGGGTAGGTTTAACCATATACTGCAGTACCAACCAGTCGATGAAAGCCTTAATTTTCGGAACAATCCTGTCTAGTGCAACGGTTTGAAAAAACCATTTAGACGCTTAGCCCGGATTTCTCACCGTGAGAAATCCGGATTAGCCACAAAAATCCATGTTTCCACTAACCTTAGCATTGATTTTGGAATGCAGCGGGGTAAGTTGCTGACAGATTCTCCATGGTTAGACGATTAGCAGCATTTTTTATCCAACAGGTTTTCAGTGGAAAACGCGTCCTATACATTTGCGGAATGCGCCGTAGCGGAAACCACGCCTTTGTCGACTGGCTGACTAACGCCATAGAAGCCAGGAAAGTCACCTACAAGATCGAAAAAGAATTTTATCCGTTCAGAATCTCGGATTCAGGTGATACGGTCTTTCTGAACGAGGTGAATATGATTTCAGGTAAGGAATACCTTAAGATATTGATGAAACGATTTCGTCGGATCCGGGCCTGCAAGACAGTCATAATTTCCGCAGAAGATGTGGCTCCGAACTACAATAACTTTCGTATCCCCAATCCGGTGTATAGCATCTACGTGGAAAGAAGTTTACTGAACCTCATCGCAAGTCGTTTACATAATCTCAAACGATACGCGGCCGACGGAATCGGGTGGTCGAGACAGAACGTGGATCTGATTTTTTTTAACAGGATTAAATCATGGAGGGATCCATCCGGATTTCAGGTCTGGAAGTATGACGAATGGTTAAAATCGCCATCCTACAGAAAGGAATTTCTGAAATCCCTCGACCTGGAACACGACTTGGTGCCGGGTTTAAGTACGGACGGGGGCGGTTCTTCTATTACGGAAAAGACCAAAACTCCAGTCCCCAAAGAGGCCATGACTCGATACAACCAGGTAGAGTTTCCGAAATGGATTGTGGAGCAACTGCTTTCAGATGGTATACGGGAACTTCTTTCGCCCACGGAACTTGAGTTTCTTAACCAGAAAACCGCTTCCGAAACGGATGGCAGTACTTAGATTCCATGAGTCGTCGAAGAACTAAGTCGCTCACATGCCATTAGTCCAGTCGTCTTGTTACTCGTTTCGTTCAGGTTTCTGCTTTGTCCGCTTTTAGATTCAAACTGAGGCCATCAAACTTTTCGGTGATGTAGCTAAGAAGTCCATAAATAAACAGGACTATGCCAGTCATCTCGAACAGCTCTTCCAAGGTGTAATAAGTACAATACAGCAAATTTTCTCTTCCATAAGGCACCTCATGATTGCCACTCAACATTTCAAATCCAATAGCACCACAAACGTAGATCGCGCCCGCCACAATGAAGAGAATGAGGAATCTCTTTGGGAGCCGGAAAAGAAATCTCAGGTACAAGATAGCTATAACAAGCACCGCCAATCCATAAGGAATAACCCAGGCGTAATGAAGGAGACCGTCAGTGCCTAGGGTTTCCCTTACCGGCTGTGTAAACCGTTCATGAATGACCGCTGTTTCATCGATAGCTAAAAAACAAAAGATCAAAGCAAGGCCCAACCAAGGAAGGAAGGCAGATCGCTCCAATTTATGTTTCAAAGCTATTGTCCAAAGAAGAGAAGCAAACAGGTCGAAAACAAAGTTGGAATGTTTTGTTCCTCATTTAAATCAAACAATGGAGCCAGACCGTAAACGGAATTGTGCCCGCCCAATATTCTAAAAGAAATCACAACCACGTTTGCAACCAAAAGAAAAATGACGAATAGCACCAACCAGAAAACAATCTGTCGAGGATTGCACTTTAGAATCATTGGCAGCAATTTTCAGATAGCAGTCGAGTTGAAGGCGTAGGCAGAATCAATCGAATTAAATTAGAAATCTTTTGAGCGACGTCCAAGTGGCCGGGTTTCAAAATGGATGCATCAGAAAAGGATTGGCTTGCCCACTGTCAAGAGCATCGACACATATTTGAGAAATGTCCGAATCCACTCCTGCATTTACGGCTCCAACCATTCGCACCCTGGACAGATGCGCGGAAGTGGCTTGGTTTTCCGCTATTTGCTCGGACGATTATGAGTTTCTCGGAATTCCGGATGGCAAGCTCAGGAGTAGCTTTTCGCATTGCGGTGGTATAGTTAAAAAGGCCGATGACCTGGGCTACCAAAACATCCTTCTACCCTCCTCATGGATGGCGGGACAGGACGCTCTGACTTTCGCCGCGGCCATGGCACCCCAAACGAACCAAATCAATCAATTGGTGGCACTCCGGATGGGCGAAATCTGGCCGCCAATGTTGGCCAGAGCCATTTCAACTGTGGATCATGCGGCAGAGGGACGTTTCTGTATAAACATTATCTCGTCCGATTTACCGGGACAGAAAGAAGACGGTGCCATACGCTATGGAAGAAGCCGTGAGATCATCCAGATTCTTAAAAAACTTTGGCGGGAGGACGGTCCCTTCGAATGGAACGGCGAGTATTACAAGTTCAGTCTTCCAACCACCTTACCTGCGAAACCCTATCAGCAAAATGGTGGTCCACTACTTTACTTCGGAGGCATCTCACCTCCTGCACAGGATCTTTGCGCTGAGCATTGTGATGTTTTTCTCATGTGGCCTGAAACGGAGGAGCGACTAGCCGAGACGATGAAACAGATGTCGGAGAAAGCTGCCAGTTATGGACGCACCATCGACTTTGGTTTACGCATCCATGTCATCGTGCGCGAAACAGAAACAGAAGCCCGCACCGCTGCCGATAGACTCATTTCGAAATTGGATCCAGATAAGGGACAGGAAATCAAAGATCGCTCTCAGGACAGTAAAAGTTCTGGTGTTCTGCGGCAGGATGAGTTGCGCAAGCAGGCTGGAAACGACCTCTACCTGGAAGACCACCTGTGGTCTGGCATCGGTCTAGCCCGAAGCGGTTGCGCGAGTGCACTAGTCGGTGATCCGGCACAGGTATTAGCCAAGTTGAACCGCTACTTGGATATGGGTATGCGGGCTTTCATTCTAAGTGGCTATCCTCACGCGGTAGAAAGCGATCTTTTTGCCAAACACGTCCTGCCTCATCTCCCAACCGCGCGCTTAAATGATATTCAACAAAGACGCGTTTCTGATCCAGTTACACCTTTGACTACGGCTCCTCGCCTTTAGTTACGGATCCCAAGTGCCCAACGGATCAAAAATGGCTGGCTTGATTTGGGCGGTCCACGCATCCAATTCTCTTTTAAGTTCCTTGGCGGTGGCTTTATCAGACTTGATACGGTTGTGGGATTCACCAATGTCCTGGGAAAGTTGATACAACTGGTTACCCCCTTCCGACTCCACCATTACTATAAGTTTATCCGAACCACGACGGACAGCGCTGTGCTGTTTGTCAAACATCTGCCAGAAGAGAATGTCGTGAGGAGAACCCTTTTTTATACCCGAAAGGAAAGGCAATAGATTTACGCCGTCAAGGGGGCGTTCGGGAGCGATTTTCACACCGGTCAAAGCGACCATGGTTCCCAGAATATCCATGGAG
>JAPUIL010000316.1 GCA_027297085.1 Verrucomicrobiota bacterium
ATTCTACTTACGACGACTTCTTTTCAGGACACTCCGGGTCCGCACCATGATTTATTGGAGCAATCCGGGTTCGAAATTATCCGTGAGCGGGGACCGCTTCCACAGGATCGTATGTTGGAACTGGTCGGGGACATTGATGGAATGATCTGCGGCGATGATGCCATTACAGCCGTGGTTATCGACAAGGCCCTACCGCGGCTGAAAGTCATTTCCAAGTATGGGATCGGTCTGGATAAGATCGATGTGGACCACACCGAAAAGGTTGGGCTGCCGCTGACCTTTTGCCCCGGAGTTAATCACACTACCGTGGCCGAGCACACATTTGGACTCATGTTAGGATTGTTTCGCAGCTTAGTCGAAGAAGCAAATTTTACGCGTTCGGGCCAATGGCATAGGCTCACGGGGCATGAGATCATGGGCAAAACCATTGGCATTGTCGGACTCGGTCGTATCGGGCGGGAAGTGGCGATCCGGGCCAAGGCATTTGGTATGGTTGTAATTGGATATGATATTTATTGGCCTGAAGAATTTGCTCGAGAGTACGGTGTGACCCGTTGCAGTAGCATTGCCGAGGTATTCAGTACAGCAGATATCCTTTCCCTTCACACAAACCTTACGGAAGAAACACACTCCATGGTTAATGAAAGCAGTATTTCTACCATGAAAGACGGGGTCGTGGTTCTCAACTGCGCGCGCGGTGAGCTTGTTGATTCTGAAGCCATAGCGGCTGCTCTCAATTCTGGAAAAGTAGGAGGTTATGGTACTGACGTGTTAGAAGTGGAGCCTCCTCCTCAGGATCATGTGCTGCTCTCCGCCAAGAATTGCATTGTTACACCCCATATCGGATCCAGAACCCACGAGTCAGTTCAACGCCAGGCCGGCATGGCCACTCGAAACCTATTGAACTTTTTTGCCGGAAAACCGGCCGAAGCCCAAGCTAACAAAGCGCCCTGGCCAGCTGGACACGACGCATAATTTTTACTTATCTGTTTGTGAGCACCGAAACATTTTACGTAATTCCCGAGTCACTCCACAACCAACTTGTAGAACAAGCTTACCACCATCGCGGGTTCACTACTGAGGAGTCAGCCGCAGCTGCGCGCTTTTCTTCTTATGCTTCTTGGCACGGAATTCGCACCCACAACGCTATTAAGGCACTGCACCTGGATCATCTTTTTGGATCAGAGGCGGATGGTTGTGTGCCGGCTGCCACGATTGAAAAATTGCCTTCGAAATTCCGCGCATCGGAAATCTGGAATGCCAACCGAAAACTGGGGCAGGCAACGGCCTATGCAGCATTGGATCGATGTATCGAATTGGCGGATGAATTTGGAATTGGCCAAGTAAGTGTCGACAACGCGTTCCACTACTTGTGGGGCGGCGGATATGTCATGCAAGCGGCTAAACGCGGCTACATCGCTTACACAAATTGCACAGCAGCCTTGGCGGAAGTGGTGCCATTCATGGGTAAGTTTCCAACCTTGGGCACCAATCCACACAGCTGGGGATTTCCCACAGCCGATGCGATCGGTTATCCTATTGTTATTGACTGGGCCACCTCAGTGGTGGCTATGGGGCGTGTGCAACAATTGAAGCGGGAAGGAGCCCCGTTACCCCCTAACGCGGCGGTCGATAAGGATGGCAATGTGACTACGGATGCGGACGAAGCCTCTGCGCTGCTACCATTCGGCGCGCACAAGGGGTACGGCCTCAGCTTGATCAATGAGCTGGTTGGTGGACTCATCGGTGGATCACTTCCCACCTTGCGTAGCCGGGAGCTCTCCGATCCTGAAGAAAAACGGACCCCATGTTTTTATTTCCAGGTTATTCATCCCGATGCTATGAGCGGTGGAGCCTTCGCTAAGGGTCGCAACCAGTCGGAGAACGTGAAAGCGGTAATCGATGATATCCTCGGTCACGGTAACGAGAACTGCCTACTGCCCGGTCAGATTGAAGCAAGCGCCGCAGCCCGTTCTGAGAAAAACGGAGGCTTGCTATTCTCAAGTGCCGAACTTGACGCCTTTGACGAGATAGCCGAAGAATGTGGCGCAGCCAAATGGGATCGTTCATCCTTTTCAGAAGCAAAGTAGTATTTAATAATCGGGTTCACCATGAGTATTGAAATAAAATCTGCAGCCTCCTGTAAGTACGACATTGTTTCTCTAGGCGAAATTATGCTGCGCCTGGATCCCGGTGAAGGCCGGATTCGAACCGCACGCCAATTCAAAGTCTGGGAAGGTGGGGGAGAGTATAATGTGGCCCGTGGAGGACGTAAATGTTTCGGCCTCCGTGCCGGAGTAGTATCCGCATTTGCTGACAACGAAGTGGGACATTTGATTGAGGATTTGATCCTGCAAGGGGGAGTCGATACCTCCTGGGTTAAATGGGTACCTTACGATGGTCTAGGTCGCACGGTTCGCAATGGACTGAATTTTACCGAGCGCGGATTTGGTATTCGTGGGGCAGTCGGAGTGCCCGATCGTGGGGCAACCGCAGCCAGCCAGTTGAAACCGGGCGATATCGATTGGGAAGAACTCTTCGGCAATCAGGGTGTAAGATGGTTCCACACCGGAGGCATTTATGCGGCTCTTTCCGCAACCACACCCGATGTGGTCATCGAGGCGGTAAATGTCGCCAAGAAACATGGCACTATTGTTTCCTACGATTTAAATTACCGGCCCTCGTTATGGAAGAGCATCGGCGGTCACGAGAAAGCGCAAAGTGTGAACCGGAAAATTGCTCAATATGTCGATGTGATGATCGGAAATGAGGAAGACTTTACTGCCTGCCTCGGTTTTGAGGTTGAAGGAGTAGATGAAAATATCTCCCACATTGAAATCGAAAGCTTCAAAAAGATGATCGAGACAGCTGTGTCTGAGTATCCCAATTTTCAAGCAACTGCCACTACGCTACGTGCGGTAAAAACGGCGACCGTCAACGATTGGGGTGCCATCTGCTGGCACGATGGACATTTTCATGAGTCCAATGCTTATCCGGCCTTGGAAATTATGGACCGGGTAGGTGGTGGCGATAGCTTTGCCTCTGGCCTCATATATGGTTTTCTGACCACGGGTGACCCGGCCAAGGCTGTCAATTACGGCGCCGCTCACGGTGCGCTTGCGATGACGACTCCTGGGGATACATCGATGGCAACGGTTGCTGAAGTTGAAAAAATTATGGGCGGTGGTGGTGCCCGTGTAGTTAGATAAGGAATACGCGTTATGAGTGATTTTCTAAATTCTCTATTTGGTCTCGAAGGCAAAGTTGCCGTCGTTATTGGTGGAACGGGTGAGCTTTGTGGCGCCATGGCGGAAGGACTTGCTCAGGCGGGCGCCGACGTGGTGCTGGTTGGTCGAAGTCAGGAAAAGGCCGATGCCCGCCTTGCTTCAATCAGCTCCAAGGGAGGTAAAGGTTACTTCCTCGCCGGGGACCTTTCTTCGAAGGATGGCATCCAATCTCTTCTGGATGCGGTTTTGAAACGATCCGGACAAGTGAACATCCTGGTCAATGGTGCTGGTGCAAACTCACCCACGCCTTTTCTCGATATTCCGGAAGATGAATACGACCGTATCTTCGATATCAACATGAAGGCTGTTTTCCTGGCATGTCAGGTTTTTGGTGATTATTTAGTCACTCGTGGCGAAGGCGGAAGTATTATCAATGTAGGTTCCATGTCCGGATTGATTCCATTATCACGCGTTTTTACCTATTCGGCTACTAAGGCAGCCGTTCACAATCTATCCAAAAATCTTGCTCGTGAATGGGCCCCAAAAAGGGTCCGAGTGAACACCTTGGTCCCTGGGTTTTTCCCGGCTGAACAAAACCGCAAATTGCTTACCCCGGAACGGGTGAATTCTATCATGGGCCACACGCCTATGAATCGTTTTGGCAATGCCGAGGAACTGATAGGAGTGACACTTTTGCTAGCCTCCGATCATGCAGGCTCGTTTATAACTGGAACCGAAATGGTTGTAGATGGTGGCTACGCTGCCATGACCATATAAATTTTAACCTTTCTTCTGATGGCTTTTATCGACGACGATTTTCTTCTTCAAAGCGAGTCTGCTCGCGCTCTCTATAACGACTACGCGAAGGATGAACCCATTTGCGACTACCATTGCCATCTGCCTCCGCAGGATGTAGCTGACAACCGGCGCTTTAATAACCTTTTCGAAATCTGGTTGGAGGGCGATCATTACAAATGGCGTGCCATGCGTAGCAACGGCATCTCCGAAGAATATTGTTGTGGAGACGCCGATCCCTACGAAAAACATCTGGCCTGGTGCCGGACCGTTCCGAATACCTTGCGTAATCCCCTTTACCACTGGAGCCACCTTGAGCTGCAACGTTACTTCGGAATCGACCTGTTAATCAACGAGGATACCGCGGATGAAATCTGGGAAGAGGCCAACCTGAAGTTGAAATCAGACGACCTGAGCGCCCATGGAATACTGAAGAAGTTTAAGGTAAAGGTGGTTGGCACCACCGACGATCCGACCGACTCGCTTGAGCATCATCAGTCAATTGCGGCCAGTGGGATCGAGACGCGCGTGGTGCCGACCTTTCGTCCAGACAAAGGATTGAATGTGGATCTGCCGGAAGCATTTAACGATTGGACGAATCGCCTTGCTGAGGTTTCGGGAAAAGAAATCGACACTTTCGAAGATTTCCTTGCTGCCCTGAAATCCCGTCACGACTTTTTCCACCAAATAGGAGGACGTCTTTCAGACCATGGGCTGGAACGCTGTTTTTACGCAGAAACGACCAAGGAAGCGGTTTCCACAATCTTCAATCAGACCCGCAATGGCCAGGCGGCATCGGCCGATGAAAAGGAGCAGTTTGCCTTTTATGTAATGTGCGAGGTGGGCCGCTGGAATGCCGAGAAAGATTGGACCATGCAGTTTCACATTGGCGCAATGCGGAATAACAATACGCGCAAGTTTAACGAAATCGGACCGGATACCGGTTTTGATTCCATCAGCGACCATCCGCAGAACTATAAAATGAGCCGATTTTTTGATAGTATGGATCAGACCGGGCAATTGCCGAAAGTTGTGATCTACGATTTGAACAACGCCGATTACTATGCCATGGCCGCCATGTTGGGGAATTTCATGGACGGTTCGGTGGCCGGAAAGATTCAATTGGGATCGGGTTGGTGGCACCTCGATCAAAAGGAAGGCATGATAGACCAGATGAACGCGCTTTCAAACATGGGTTTGATTGCTCACTTCGTCGGTATGCTTACCGATTCGCGCTCTTTCCTATCGTACCCACGTCACGAATACTTTCGAAGAATTCTCTGTAATCTCTTTGGCAACGACATGGAAAACGGTGAGATTCCGAATGATCTCTCTCTGGTCGGCCCGATGGTTAGAAACATCAGTTACAAAAACGCCGCTCGGTTTTTCGGATTCGAGGCGTAATAATTAACTTCGTTACCAGATATACGGTTCCATGAAAGGACGGAGTCTGGATGGGGTTAATGATCTAGTAAATAGGTTTTCGAAATAGAACGGATCGCTGGGTTCTAGCTAGTTAGATTCAGAAAGCTGATCTCGGGTCGACAATTGAACCGTAATCCATGAAGGTTGCCGACTCCTCGAGAAATGTGAATATGGCGCTTCCCCCAGGTTAAAACACCTTCAGGGAAACTTTTATCTCTAACTGGAAGGAATGGGCGAATACCAAGTAATGGCACCACAAATTGCCCCCCGTGCGTGTGTCCGCACAAGGCGAGATCCCAATCGAACTCTTTCAGCCTTTCTTTCGAATCCGGATTGTGGGAAAGCACAATGATGGGATGGGGATGAGGACGCTGCTTTTGCAATACACTTTCTGGCTTTGCTTCCCGGGACCAGATATCGCCTAGGCCGGCAATTTCCAGTGTTTGTCCATTGATGTTTTCAATCATCGACCGGTTAACCAGGCAATGGATTCCGGCGGAAGCCAAAAAGTTCTGGATGTTCGAGCTATCTTTGTATCCATGTGAAGACCCAGCCCATATACCTCCATCGTGATTTCCTACACAGGCAAAAGTTGGAGTGACCTCCGACAGTTTTTTTAATATGCGTAGATACTCCGGTTTGTTATCTAGTTTCCATGTGATGAAATCACCGGTCAGGAAAGCCACCTGCGGATGTTGCTCCAGGGCCAAGTCAATGGCTTTTTCAACAGCACTGAGACTGACCACTTCAGATACATGAAAGTCTGAAAGATGGAGGGCGCGGATAGAAGACTTGAGATGTGAGATTCTCAAGTTTTTCCAAGTAACCTCAATCCAGTTCGGCTCGAAAAAACGTATATAAGCAGCAAATATTGCCCCAAGAATGGGCAGGCTTGCGAGGGTTGTTAGAAAACTTCGACGACTCAGTTTCACCTGTCCTTACGAACGACGTAATTGGTTAATGTTCCAATGGGTTCTATCGTAATATTTACTTCGTCGTTCGGTTGCAGAGTGAAGTCATGGCCTGGTACAATTCCCGTACCCGTCATGACAAATGCACCAACGGGGAACTCCAGTTCTCGCAATAGGTAATCGCGGAGCTCCTCGGGCGTGCGCTTCATATCGCTAAGCTTACATTGACCGTAAAACGTAACCATGGAGTTTCGTTTGATAATCATACGAATCTCCGTAGTTGGAGCAAGGGGTGTAGGGGTTATCAGGATACAAGGTCCCAATCCGGCGCATTGCTGGTATGTTTTTGCCTGCGGTAGATAGAGGGGGTTTTCGCCTTCTATGCTCCGCGAACTCATATCGTTTCCGATAGTATATCCGATGATTTCGCCGTGACTGGAGAGTGCAAATGTTAGCTCAGGTTCTGGCACATCCCAAGTAGAGTCTTTGCGAATACGAACCTGTTGGCCAGGTCCAGACACGCGGGCCGGGGTGGCTTTGAAAAAGATTTCCGGTCTTTCCGCAGCGTAGACGCGCTCGTAAAAGTTGCCGCCTCCCTTGGATTCTTCTATCCGTGCCATCTGGCTTGAGTAGTAAGTTACACCGCAAGCCCAGACTTCCTGGCTTCCAATGGGGGCTAGACACTTTTCCAGATCAGCTTCCTTTTCTTTCAAGGCTACTCCACTTAAATGCGCATGGAGATCCTCCATTTGGAATAGGCTGTCCCAATCGTCATCCAGAAACCCGGAGGCATCGTCCCGTTCAATGTAGGGCCCATCTGGAAGCTTATAGAGTTTGATGGGTGTGGTCATATAGGTATATTAAATTGCGCGTGTTCCGAAATTGGCGAACCGAGATTGGATACATTTCCCAGCCAATTCAAGTAGATTTGGATACCTGTCATTAGACCCCGATGCTGGTCTGAAGCGATTGTGTCCGATGATGTATGGCTTATTAAAAGCGTCATTCAAGTATCGTGCGTACTGCTGAGTCGCACCAAAGGATGAATTTGAGAATTTATGCTCGAAGATCAAAATGGGCTTTCCGTGCTGACGGTAAAGCGGGTCGAAGTCGGCGGGATCGAAAAATTTGCTTTTCGAAGCGATCGACTCGTCCGATTTGGAGCGGGCCTTTTACGCCACCAGTTTACCCCTTCACAGGACCGTGTATGATATTTCCGAAACCAAGGATCGATTGGGCTGGGAACCTCAAGATACTTATCCCGAAGGATTCAACTTCGAGTAGCGAGTATCAAGAAGTTGAAGAGAGACTTTTTCCGACTTCCAATTTTTCAGGGAGATGGAGTGTTCATGAAACCTAGATGTGATGAGGTGCAAGGCATCGACTGAAGGGGAATAGGTTAGACCTTTTGGTCCTAACTAGTCCGAATCCAAGGAGATAACACAGCACAATACGCATGTTGGCGAAAAGATTAAACAAAAGACGAATGTCCAAGACTTAGATTTTCAACTACGATGATACTAGATTGGAAGCAATAATAACTTCCTCTTGCTTAATCTGGTGAACGCTTCAGGCCGGGGCTACTCTGGGCATCGGTACAGGTTCCTTGCCCAGTTCCGCGTCCAATAGCTTCCGTGTCAGCTCCGCCTTTAATCCGGCAGATTGCGGATCGTTCCATAGATTATTAATTTCTCCCGAGTCTTCTTTCAGATCGAACAGTTCGCCGTAGGGCCGATTCCAATACACTGTTAGTTTATGGCGTTGGTCTATATAGGTTTTAACGTGAATGGTGGTTGGTTGGTGTCGGTTTTCCACCAATACATGGTCGCGGGAACTTTCGTTGTCACCTGTCCACGTAGAAAGTTGGTTCACACCCGTCATGCTGCGTGGTACATCCAGCCCGCAGGCACTGAGAAAAGTGGGAGCCAGATCGACCAGGCTTTGCAGAGACGAATTTTGAGTCTTGGCTGGAATCTTACCGGGCCATCGCGTTATGAAAGGAACGCGAACCACGTCTTCGTAGTGGAATGGTCCTTTGGCATTGAGTCCATGGTGACCGTAGAAATGGCCGTGATCTGAGGTAAAGACGACTAGCGTGTTGCCGGTCAGGCCCAGCGTATCGAGTTTGTCCAGGATCTGGCCAATATATTTGTCCATGCAGCTTATCATGCCGTAGTAAACGGCTATGTCCTTTGCCAGAGATTTTCGATCCTGAAGGTGAGAACCGCAGCCGTGCATTTCCGCGCCTTCGGCTTCTTTCCATTCCGAAAAGTCGGGATTCTCCTCTTGAGTTTTGCGAAAGTGTTCCGGGTTCTTGTCATGCTCACCGGGTGTTACTTGCGGTACAGCAACCTTTTCCGGGTCATACATCTTGTCCCAAGGTTCCGGTACCAGGTAAGGTGGATGAGGGTCAAAGAAACTGGACCAAAGAAAAAACGTTTCGCCGCTATCGGCGTATTTATCGAGCAAAGCATTGGACCGTTCAGCGATCCAAGTGTTGTAAT
>JAPUIL010000317.1 GCA_027297085.1 Verrucomicrobiota bacterium
ATGGATTCCGGCTCGTTTTGAATACTCATGACTTCTGGAACCGATGTTTGCATTTTGCCGGCCAGTTCGTAGCTGGCGATACGAGCGGCAAGGTCAGCATCGCCCGGGAATAATTCTAGGTGATGCGCATTTAACCGCTGCAACAGGTCGACAGTTCTCTTATCGTCCATATCGGACAAGCCTTCCGGACGCGCCAGGTTGGCCGGGGGATTCTTGGCGTTAAAGTCTGTGCCCTGAAATGAAGCCGGCAAAAATCCGTTTCCGAAATTGTTCTTTCCTGAGCGGGCCAATCCACGTGGGTCGTTGATAGCTACAAAGGCGGGCAGCTCCGAATTTTCCGAGCCAAGCGCATAAGTCACCCAGGCGCCGAAGGAAGGAAAGCCTTCCATCGTAAAACCGGTGTTGAAAAAGTTTTCTCCCTGTGGGTGAGCACTGGTATCGGTGGTCAAAGAGTGGATGAAGCAAAAATCGTCCACCTGTTCGGCGAGATTCGGGAGGAGATCGGAGACCATTTTGCCTGTTTCACCCCGCGGTTTAAAATCCCAAAACGGTTTAGCGATATTTCCTGTGGGTCCTTCGAACGTTACTGCTGGAACACCGGGCGGCTTTTGCCCGTGGTATTTAAAGAGATCCGGCTTGTAGTCGAAGGTATCCACGTGGCTCACGGCACCAGGGCAGTAAATGACGAGCACCTGTTTTGCCTTGGTGTCGTAGTGGGGCGGACGCGGTGCGTAGGGATTGTTCGGGTCGATGTTCGGCCTAATCGGCGTCTTACCTCCGAAGTTCATCGGATTGTCATCGGCCAGCAATTGCGTCAGGGACAATGCACCCATGGCCATACCGGCTTGGCCCAGGAAATTGCGCCGGCTTAGGAGACGCTGGCCGTGAAACGAAATTTTCTCTTCAGGATTGTTCATGGAAGGAAAGCAAATTCATTAGAGTTGATCAAAGAGCGAGTCACTAGTTGTAAGCCGGCGGCCTGCGCTACCTCTAGAGAAGCGTTTAGCTCTTCTGCGTTGGGTTCTCGACCCAGAAGAATTTCAAATACGCGGCGTGCGGCCTCCTTCTCATTACCGGAGGTTTCTTGTTTGGCACGATCAGCGATAAAGCCTGCTTGCTCGATTGCAAAGGGACTGTTCATCAAATTGAGGGCTTGTAGGGGCGTGGTGGATATGGGGCGTTTGGCTCGTATCTGCCCGCAGTCGGGAAAGTCAAATGCGGTGAAAATGTGGTCGTCCACCCGGCGCATCCGTTCCTGGTATATCATCCGGCGCCAGGTTTCAGGACCGTGGTTATTGACGACCTGCCACTGGGCGTAAGTCTTTTTCACATTGTGAATACGGAAACTCTTACCTCCCACGCGGGTGTCCAATTTGCCGGAAGCTTGCAGGATACCGTCGCGAATGACTTCTGCCTCAACTCGTCTTGGTGGGAAGCGCCATAAATACAGGGAGGATCCATCCCCGGCCAAACCTTCTTCCCGCGGTGCACTTGATTGGCGGTAAGCATCGGTCATGAGAATGTTTCGAATGAGCCCTTTGACTGACCAGGCGGGGGCTTTCGATGTTTCCGGATCTGCAAACTCCGCGGCTAACCAGTCGAGCAGCTCAGGATGTGTTGGAGAGGCTCCGGCTACACCAAGATCTGACGGGGTTGCCACGATACCCGTTCCAAAAATGTGGCTCCATACACGATTCACCATCACTCGTGCAGTGAGCGGGTGCTCCGGATTGGTTATCCAGTCAGCAAAGCGCATCCGGCGTTCCGAATCGGGTGAGGATGAGTCGAGGCTAAGGTCGCCATTCAGTACTTCAAATCCTGCTGGCGCCACTTCACTACGCGGGCTCTCGGGGCTGCCGCGGTGAAAAACGTGAGTTTTTACCGGTTCGATAAATTGGCCAACAAAGCTGGGTTGAGGACCTTCTTCACTGAGCTGATCGATGAGCTTCTGAACTTTTTCCAAAGCGGTTGTTCGTTCCGCGTCAGGCTCAAGGCCCAGTTTAACCCCGAAAGTCGAAGCAACTTGTTTCCAGCTGGCGTCCGGAAGAAGCGCCTCCACTCTGTAGTTTATGAATGAATACGGTTTGTAGGTGGAAAGGTAATCCGTTTCCAGGTAGTAATGTTTGTTGGAACTGATAACCATACGATCCACGGATTGTGGTTCGGCGAACTCGAGTACAATCCATGGTTTTTCTTCGCCTTCTTCCGGCGCTTTTGAACGCCACAAATTGGTGCTGAGTATGCCATCGTTGGCAAAGTACACTTCACCTCGAATCTGGGTCATTGAATCTTCCGTTTTTGCGACCGTGCCAAAGGAGGATAAGGCCAGGTTCTTGGAGGGCAATTCAGGACCATACAATTCGATTTCTTCGATGCTCATACTCTTGGTCACAAAGCTGACTCTTATTGCTTTGGTCTCAATGGGCGAAAAGTGCATTTCCTTCCAGCCACGCCAGTCCTCTTCCCAATTGCCCCATCCGGTTTTGAGAATGTTGCGTTGTTCCTCGATTGCCTTGCGGAGTTTTTTATCGAGATCTACTCGCGCATCATTTTTCGGCATCTCAGGAAAACGGCTACCAAATTCTACTCCCTGGAAGACGGCTGTCAGCGAATAGTAGTCTTTGATAGAAATGGGATCAAATTTGTGGTTGTGGCAACGGGCGCAACTCACGGTCATACCCATCATGGAGGCTCCCACGGTTTGCATGATTTCATCCAAGCGGTCAGCCCGGGCTTGTCGGATGGCGGATGGTTCGCGCCCGACGGTGGCGGTTGGGACGTGTGGGCCGGCTACAAGAAAGCCGGTGGCTTGACCGATTCCCAATTGATCGCCCGCCAGCTGTTCGCGGATAAATTGATTGTACGGTTTATCCTCATTAAATGCCTTGATCACATAGTCCCGGTAGTACCACGCATTCTTTCGATAGAGATTAGCCTCGGAGCCATTGGTCTCAGCCCAGCGAATGACATCGAGCCAGTGTTGTGCCCAACGCTCGCCAAAGTGCGGCGAATCCAAAAGCTCGTCCACGAGTGAAGTGAAAGCAGCGTCCGCATCTTTCTCGTGGGCGTTTGCAAATAGTTCAATCTGTTCCGGGGTTGCGGGTAAACCGGTTAGGAGGATGGATGTCCGGCGAATGAGTGATCGAGGATCGGCCGCCGGATTGTATGCGAGTCCCTTTTCATCCAGTTTTTCCCGGAGGAAGGCATCGATAGGGTTCTTGGCTGATTTATGGGCTGGTACCTCTGGACGAAGGACCGGCTGAAGCGACCAATGATCGCTGTTTTTGACCTCATCCACCGCTTCCATATCATCCGGCACCTCTGCTCCAGCTGCGATCCACTTTTCCAGGAGAACGATCTTTTCCTCGGGAAGCGGATCCTTTTCGTAGGGCATCCGGTACTCCTCATCGGGTTCGCGGACAACCTCGATTATGTAACTCTCGGAAGGATTGCCGGGGATTATGGTCTCAATTCCAGATCCACCCCCGCCGAACAACGTGGCTATGCGGTCCACACGAAAATCAGATTCCTCCTCATCGGGGCCGTGGCACTTTAGGCAGTTCTCCCGTAGAATGGGCTCAATATCCCGTATAAAGTCGACATTGTCCTCCGCAGTCAGTAACTGGCTGCCAAGTACGAGCGATAGACTGATAAAAATTTTCAAAAGGGAAGACATTCGCGTAATCGGTTTTCTTAGCACACGGCTAACTATCTGTTTCGAACTATAGCGTAATAGTTTCAAGGAAACTTTTGATATCGTCCATTTATTTTAAACCCAGGCCGGCAACAAAGGACCTGCAGGCTCGGAGCGCAGTGCTTAAACCAGCAGTTGATTTATAGGTCCGGTGCTTTCGGCAAACTTTTCCAGTTTCAAGCCCATAACCTGTGCCTGGGTGAGCCAGAGATTTGCCAGAGGTGTTCCATCCGGGCAATGCAGATGCTGGCCCGTTTTGAGTTTACCTTGACCTGTGCCGGCCACAACGATGGGAAGGTCGTTGTATTGGTGGGTGGAACCGTCGCCTAATCCGGAGCCATAGGTAAAAATGGTATTATCGAGAAGACTGCTTCCGTCCGATTCCTTGATCTTGTCCATC
>JAPUIL010000318.1 GCA_027297085.1 Verrucomicrobiota bacterium
CGAAGTGCAGTTTCGAGAGCAGCACCTACGTAACCCAAACTAGCTATCAGCAACTGACTCAGATTTCCTTTTATGCTGGTCACATACATATGGCATATGTCGTTTATTATACATTATCTTTGTAGGCAATGAACTTCCCTAAAATTTCCATTCTCATTCTAATTCAATTAGTCGCTTGGCCTGTGTTTGCGGCCATGCCTCCACCCTTCGACGAGGTAAAGGACGAACCTGTTGTTTACACGGGAAAAGAGACTGGCGACAAACGCTGGCACCACGGAGGTTTCCGCGCAGCTGTCGGCGTGCACAAGATTCAGGCCTATCGCGCTACCCGAAATCAGCCGCTTGTAGGCGATATTGTTGGTTGGACATACAATCACGCGCCCATGCTGGCTTATTGGCGGGGGCGCTTCTGGATGAATTATGTTTCGAATCGAGTGGAGGAGCATGGAACGCCGGGCAAGACCGGATTTACCTCTTCGATCGACGGGTATCATTGGGAATTTCCCAAGGCCGGATTTCCCATCATTACCTTGCCGGAATTAAAACCACCCTCCCGCTATTTCGGAGGACGGGATATGGCAGTGATACCCGAAGGAACCGAATCGGTCATGCACCAACGTATGGGATTTTACGTCGCTCCAAACGGACGATTGTTGACCTCGGGTTTTTATAGTTATTGTCCCAATGTCCGCTATGGACCCAATCGGGGGCAGGGACTGGGCCGGGTGATTCGGGAAGTTTATACGGATGGCGAACTGGGGCCGATCTATTTTATCCGCTACAACCGGCATGCCGGATGGAATGAAAGCAATACGCCTTTTTCCTTTTATAAAACCACTCAAGATTCGGGTCTGCTTGAAGCGTGCGAAGCTTTGCTGGCCGATAAACGGATGACTCTGCAATGGTGGGAGGATGATAGGGGAGACGATGGATTTTTTACGCTGGAGATTCCACCCGACCTGAAAATCTCCGACCAGACATTTGGCCCCATTCCCGAGGATGACGTCAATTACATCGAGCCTAAGGCGCTTAGTTTTTATGAGCGCCCCGATGGAGTAACGGTGGGTCTTTTTAAGAGTGGACTCGCTACTCTTAGCCAGGACGATGGCCAGACGTGGAGCAAAGGACGTCATAATTTCCCGGAAACTGCTGCCAAGATCTGGGGACAGAAAACAGAAGACGGTCGATACGTCCTGGTATATGATCACAGCGCCACCAACCGAAACCGTTTTCCGCTGGTTGCCGTGTCAGGAGATGATGGGTACGCCTTTGATAACATCTTAACGATTCACGCCGAAGTACCACCCATGCGCTTTCGAGGTGTAAACAAGGCACTGGGTCCGCAATATATTCGTGGCATTGTTCCAGGAAACGGAAATCCGCCGGGAGACCACATGTGGTTGACCTACAGCGGGAACAAGGAAGACCTCTGGGTAGCGCGAGTGCACACACCTTTGACCGGTTCGGTTTCCGACCATCTGGACGAATCTTTTGATGACTATCATACTCTGGCCGATATGGAGTTATGGAATTTATATCTGCCACAATGGGCGCCTGTTTCACTGGTGAGCGATCCTTGGGACTCAAATAACCAGGTGCTGCAAATCGTGGATGAAGAACCCTACGACTACGCCAAGGTCGAACACCATATTCCGTCGAGCAAACGCGTCCGGATATCCTTCCGAGTAATGCAGAAACAATATGGGCTCAATGGATTGGAGTTTGAAGCGCAAACTGCTCGTGGAATACGTCCCATGCGACTGTGGTGGTTTCCCAATCAAATCGGATTCGACCGAGCCGGCACCGAGGTGGAACGCGTCTCCATCAAGCTCGGTCACTGGCATCAGATTAAGCTCGAGCTGGATTGTGAAGAGGAGCAATACTCAGTTTCTGTCGATGGCAAGGTGGTGCATGCGGCCTTAGACCTGGAAGAAAATCCGGAAGCGATTGAACGCCTGGTATTTCGCACCGGTCCCTGGCGCATGGATGTGAGGCAATTTATTATGGAGAACGGTGAACCGGGAGCCCCGGGCGTTTGGGATGGAGATCATCCTGGTGCGGACACCAAAGTGAGCGCCAGTATTTACCTGATCGATGATTTGAAGACAGAACGGTTTTAGGGAGAGGAATAAAGTTAGGATTTTTGACAGTGTTGCGGCGGGAGATTTCTGAGCTGAATTGTTTGTTGCGGTAGGACTGGGGAATTTGCATCTTGAGATTTGAATTATGGTGAATCGTTTTCTTCTTACTCTACTAGTTCTGCATTCGTGGACCTTTCTGTGTGCAAATGACGATCGGCCTAATGTCGTATTCATCGCTGTGGATGATATGAATGATTGGATCGGTTGCTTGGAAACAACACCCCGGGCTCTAACGCCGAATATTGATCGACTTGCTGCTCAAGGTGTAAATTTCACCAACGCCCATACCGCCGGGGTTTATTGCGCTCCTTCCCGTGCTGCGATTTTCACTGGTCGGCACGCCACCACCACCGGTTGCTACCAAACGTCCATTTACTTTTACGACCATCCTGATATTCGACCGCTCCAGGTTAGTTTTAATGAAGGCGGTTATAAAACGATGGGTGCAGGTAAGTTATTTCATCACCCGGCCGGTGCCGTTGATCTTCGTGGTTGGGATGAGTTCTATGTCCGCAATCAAATTCAGCGCGAAACCGGTTACCCTATGGATTCCTGGTCAGGCGAAGTTCCTTTTCCCGATCCGGTGCCAAACAGTATTTACAATCGGACCGGCGAGCCAGCTAACGCCGCGTTCATGGAATGGGCTGCGCTTCCAAATGATAAAGAAGAAGAAATGGCTGACACCATTCGGGCAAACTGGGCTGTTTCGAAACTGCAAGAGACACACGAGCGGCCGTTTTTCCTGGCCGTTGGATTTTATGCTCCCCACTTTCCGAATTACTGTCCCGAGAAATACTTCGACCTCTATGATCCAGCAAAAATCGAATTTCCACCCTACAAAGCGGACGATCTCGATGATTTGCCAGAAAAGATCCGCAAGATAAAAACGAACCGGTCTCGCATCCATAAGAAGCTCGAAAGCCTCAATGCTATCGATGATGCCATTCACGGTTATCTGGCTTGTATCAGTTATGCGGATGCATTGATTGGACGCGTATTGAATGCGTTGGATGCAAGTCCTTATGCAGAAAATACAATCGTTGTTCTTTGGAGCGATCACGGTTATCACCATGGAGAAAAGGGTGATTGGGGTAAACACACCCTTTGGGAACGTACTTCGAGTGTTCCATTTATTTGGAGCGGGCCGAACGTGGCGCGTGGGGAAAAAGTGGATACGACAGTGAGCCTGATCGACATGTATCCCACTTTCGTGGATCTTTGTAATCTGCCGGAAGTTGAAGGATTGGAAGGAAAATCAATCGCCAAGACCCTGATCGACCCTGGTTCTGCCAAGGACCGGAATGTATTACTTCCCTGGATGGAGCCCGGAGCCTACGCCATCATTAATCGTGACTGGCGCTACATTCATTACGCTGATGGTGGCGAAGAACTCTATGACGTTCAAAAGGATCCGAACGAGTGGTACAATCTTGCGGGCAATCCCGAACTCTCCGGTATAAAATCCCGCCTTCGCAATGCTGCTCCAAAAACCTTTGCTAAACCGGGGACAAAACTGAATGCGCGTAGGAACCTCATCCTCGAAGGTGAGAGTTTCCGGTGGGAGGAGAACTGAAGCCAGTCTCGGTATTCATCTGTTTAATGGCATACCTGAAGCGAGCAACAGTGCTTCCTGTGTGTCCAAGTCGTGTGAATACGACCAGTCCAGTTGTTTTTCTCCGCGAATGACTTTGGCCAGGTCTGTAAATTCTCCGTCGTAGCGACCACCTGGGCGGGGCATTTGAACTTTTTGTTCTCCCTTTTGATAGCGGCCATGTGGCTCATCCAGGTAGAGGGAGATATTGCCGGACTCGAGTTGTTGAATTTCGATGGTTCCTTTTTCGCCGGATATTTGAAACCGTCGCCGGGGACTTCCAAATGGGTCGTTGTGATTGATGCGAACCGTCGCGGTAGCCTTGGCGAACTCCAAGACGGCAAGTTGATTATCGGCCACACCATCTGATTTTGTTCTACGATTAAAGGGTGTTACCGAACTGGGTTTTCCCAGCATATGGACGATTGAATCGATTACATGTCCTCCCAGTTCAAACATACCTCCACCAGGGAAGCGGCCGATGGCTTCGCGCGTGCTTTTAGAACCCAATTTACCCATCATGCAATCCACTTCCATGATTTCGCCGAGCCAACCCTTTTTCACGGCCATGTACATAAATTGAAAGGCAGGGTTATAGCGTAGCATGTAACCCATTTGAACAATTTGCTTCCTTGCTTCCGCTTGTTTGAGCAGGCCTCGAAACTGGGGCAAAGAATCTCCTCCGGGCTTATCGTGATGGATGTGCAGACCAGCTGCGATCGCACGTGTAGCGGTAGGCACCAGATCTGCAACTTCAGTTTCAATAGCGACGACCTGAAGCCCTGGTGAATTGAGAAGCTGTTCTTCAGTTAACCAGTTTACACCACGGTACGCGTTGCTTTTGGCTACCTCTTTTCTCCCGGCTTCATCGGGTTCCACTACGCCAACCACTTCGTAGGTGTCGGATTGTTTGAGCATAGC
>JAPUIL010000319.1 GCA_027297085.1 Verrucomicrobiota bacterium
TTTTTCCCATATCCATATCCGGAGAATCGAGAATCTGAATCTCGAAGCCATGCTGGACGGGATCGTTAGGATCGGTACGGAAGAAAACGCCGCTGTTGCAATGCTTGGAAGTCTTGTATTCGAGATCCAAAATAAAATTCCCAAAGGTCTTTTCGGTCCAAAGGTAGCCATTTTGGATGACTCGACCCAGAATGCCTTGTTTTGAATCCACATTCCAAGCGGATTGAGGTTCAGACGGTTGAGAATACCAGCCGTCCATGGACTTCCCGTCAAACAAGGCAACGAAGCCTTCGGGTGGATTGATCTTGGATAAGTGATGAGCACCGGACAGTCCAAGGGTTAATAGTGGGAGGGTAGTAATTAAGGTGAGAAGTTTTTTCATAAAAAGAATGGGTAATTGAGCGCCGATTAAGACTATGCTTAATGCAACTGGCAAGCGCAGGGTATAAAAAAAGGGGGCCACGAAGGCCCCCTTGGAAATAGCATGCTTAGGCGAAAATAAAACTCCTCAACCTTCTTCCTTTTCAACGGAAGCGGCGGTGAGAATCAATTTTCCATCTACCGTTGCAACGGTGCCTTTAACTACCAAACCGGCTGTTTCGCCTTTGCAGAAGTAGTCGCCATGACTTATGTTCTTGGCGAAGATGTAAGTTGTAACCTTGTCGTTCTTGCCGGTGACCTGCAGCGCATTGGTGCATTTATCGGCAGTTCCAAGTGAGCATTTAGCACAGGTTCCAGTGCCTTTTAGGGTAACTTCTTTAGCTTCTTCAGCGTAAAGGCCAGAGGCGAAAGCGAATACCGCGACGATCAATAATAGTTTTTTCATATATTTTGGGGTGTAAGAATATTTACTCTTAAAACTAAGGCAGTCTGAGATAGTCGAATTCAACCTTAGTAGCAAGACCTGATTATGAGGGTTATTAGATCAAGTTATTCCTCTACTTTGATCAATCCAAATAAAAAGAACACTCAAAACTACCCTCCCGCTTGTAGAATTGTTCTTTTAATGTTACTCCTTGAACAATCTCATAAACACCCGTGAATTTGGTATAAGATGGGCTAAAAGCCTGTTGAAATTATTCAACTTTCAAGATCAGTCATTTATGCACCTTAGTCCGCGAGAACAGGAAAAACTTATAATGGTGGTCGCCGCCGATTTGGCCCGACGCCGCCAGGCCAGAGGCCTGAAACTTAACTATCCGGAGGCTATTGCCATAATAACCTACGAGATCCTGGAAGGGATCCGTGATGGAAAATCGGTAGCGGAGCTCATGAGCTACGGAGCGAAGGTTCTCACCCGGGACGATGTCATGGAAGGTGTTCCAGAAATGATTCACGAAGTGCAGGTCGAAGGCACGTTTCCCGATGGCACCAAACTTGTAACCGTCCACAACCCATTGCGATGATCCCTGGCGAATACAAATTTACCGATCCTGATGCTCTACTAACCGGCAACCCGGACTTGGAAACAATACGTATAAACGTTTCCAACACCGGCGACCGTCCTGTCCAAGTGGGCAGCCATTTTCACTTCTTCGAAGTCAACGAAGCCCTGGAGTTCGATCGGGCTGCGGCCCGTGGATTTCGCCTGAACATCGCGGCCGGAACCGCCGTGCGTTTCGAACCCGGTGATGTGCGTGAGGTCGAGCTGGTAGCATTGGCCGGCACAAGGAAAGTCTACGGTTTGAACAACAAAGTCGACGGTGACCTTTAGCCGAAATGTCAGCAAAGATCTCTTCAACAAAAAAAATGAGCAACCAAATCGGCAGCAAGCCTGACTTCGCAAAAAGCTACGGCTCAGCGCGGCTACCTCCATCTATAACTGTGACTTTCGACTCAGAATGTAGGAGCGGGTTTACCCCGCGATTGTCTGCGACGCTCGGATCGCGGCATAAAGCTACTCCTACAAATATAGCAATCCACACTTAAACTAGCCTTCTCAATTTCAATATCCAACCTTATGAGTCTCAATTTCACACGCCGCCAATACGCGGAAATGTTTGGCCCCACAACGGGCGACCAGGTTCGCCTGGCCGATACCGACCTGTTTATCGAAGATGAAAAGGACCTCATCGCCGAAGCCGCCGGATACGGCAACGAAGTCAAATTTGGAGGCGGCAAGGTCATCCGAGACGGCATGGGCCAGTCACCATTGGCAACCGGAGCCGAGAGCCTCGATCTCGTCTTGACGAATGCCACGATCATTGACCCCGTCCTGGGAGTCATCAAAGCCGACATCGGTGTAAAGGAAGGCCGAATAGCTGGGATCGGGCATGCCGGTAACCCATTGATCCAGTCGGGCATCTCAGAAAACATGGTCATCGGCGCCGGAACGGAAGTCATCGCCGCGGAAGGCCACCTTGTGACAGCCGGAGGATTCGATTCCCACATCCATTTTATATGCCCGCAGCAAATTGATGAAGCACTGGCCAGCGGCATTACCACCATGACTGGCGGTGGCACAGGACCCGCCACAGGAACAAACGCCACTACCTGTACCCCGGGGAAATGGAACATCCAAAAAATGATCGAATCTGCCGAAGCCTTCCCCATGAACCTCGGCTTTATGGGGAAAGGAAACTCCTCCAATCTCCCTGCATTACGCGAGCAGGTCGAAGCTGGAGCCATGGGTTTAAAACTGCACGAGGACTGGGGAACTACTCCGAGTGCCATCGACCACTGTCTGACCGTAGCCGATGAGCACGATGTGCAAGTAGCAATCCACACCGACACGCTCAATGAATCTGGATTTGTCGAAACGACCATAAAAGCATTCAAGAACCGTGTTATTCACACCTTCCATTCCGAAGGAGCTGGCGGTGGCCACGCGCCCGACATTCTCAAGGTTTGCGGAGAAGCCAATGTGCTCCCCTCCTCCACCAATCCAACCCGTCCTTTCACGGTCAACACTATTGATGAGCACCTCGACATGCTCATGGTGTGCCACCACCTCGATTCGAAGATTCCCGAAGACGTTGCGTTTGCGGAATCCCGTATCCGCCCTCAAACCATCGCCGCCGAAGACATTCTACACGATAAGGGGGCCATATCCATTATGTCCAGCGATAGCCAGGCGATGGGACGCGTAGGGGAAGTTTTAATACGGACCTGGCAAACGGCGGATAAAATGAAGAAGCAGTTTGGAAAACTGGAGTCCGACGCCCATACCGCCGCCGACAATTTCCGCGTCCTTCGCTACCTAGCCAAGTATACCATCAATCCTTCCGTTGCCTGTGGCACCACGGCTGATGTAGGTAGCCTGGAAGTTGGTAAGCTGGCCGACATTGTGCTGTTCAGGCCCGCTTTCTTCGGTGTGAAGCCGGAACTGGTTCTCAAAGGTGGATTTATTGCTCTGGCTAACATGGGAGATCCCAATGCATCTATCCCCACTCCGCAACCTATGTATTACCGGCCCCAATTTGCTTCGTTTGGCAGAGCCTTATCGAAAACCGCGATCACGTTCATGAGCCAAGCGGCTGTGGAAGCTGGGGTCGGCGAAAACCTTGGGCTACAAAAGATCATTCGCCCGGTTTCGAACACACGCAAGATCTCCAAATACGATATGGTCCTGAACGATTATCTACCCAAAATAGATATCGATCCGGAAACATACACCGTAACCGCCGATGGCGAAGTCCTGACCTGTAAACCAGCGTCAGTACTCCCCATGGCCCAACGATATTTTCTTTTTTAAGATGGAACTTATTAAGCAGCCCCTTTCTCCAGTCCCTCACCACCACGACCACATTAGCATTCCGGTCGACCGCCACAAACTAGCGCGACGACGATGGCGTGGCGCCGCAACTGATGGTACAGATTTTGGCTTCGATGTCCCCGAAGCTCTAAGTCACGGTGACTGCGTACTAGTAAAAAACCATACCGCCTATGTGATCGAACAAAGCCCGGAACCTTGTTTCCTGGTGCCTGTTGGCGAAAGTAAAGAAGCAGCCTGGTTGGGTTGGATGATTGGCAACCTACATTTTAAAGCCGACTTTACCGAGGAGGGTATCCTAGTTCAGGATGACCTGGCCGTGGAGCAAATGCTCGAAAGGGAATCAATTCCCTATGAGCGAGTGACCCGCATCTTTCAGCCCAGCAAATCAGGTGGGCATTCGCATGACCATACGCACGGTCATTCGCATAGCCACGACCACAATCACGCACATCATTAATAAACGAGTCGCAAATAAATTTGCCTGTCTCCTACCTTTGAAAACCGACTCGAAGTGTAGGAGCCAACTTGGTGGCGAATCGATTGGCAATATGGAAACTATAGTTTCAAAAAAATGATCGGAGAATAAATGAACCACGATACTCCTCCATCAGACAGTCAATGGATTCCCGCCCTCCTTCAGGTATCCGACCCCTTATTTCCAACGGGTGCCTATGCGCACT
>JAPUIL010000032.1 GCA_027297085.1 Verrucomicrobiota bacterium
TGGTCTAGTGGTCTAGTGGTCTAGTGGTCTAGCCCAATGCTGACGTGGATCTTCGGGAGGATAGGCCTGATAAAACAAATGCCAGCGACCCTGCCAGAAACAGAGCCCATTGGGATCGTTGAGGCGACCCTCCGGATTGACGTAATGGTAAATGGGGCGATGAGGATCATCGGCCATGGCCTTCCTGGAGGCGTGGAACCGCAACAGTAACGGATTGGTTTTCAGCTGAGCTTTCTGTTCTTCCAGAGTCTCGGCAAAAGTGTATTGAGGAACCTTGGATGTCCGGTCGTTTGAACGCTGTGCACGAAGTCCTATGACTTGCAGCAAACAAAATAGCGAAACCAAGATTTGGAACAATCGGGATACAGTCATAACAGAAGCAATTGGGCTGATTAATTAAGATAAAGAATATTCTTAAAGACTAACGTAGTTAACACACCTGCTCGTGCCAATAATCTAATTCTAGAACCCAGTTCGAGAAATCCAAGTGCAATTGGACGGATCAAGCGCAACCTTATTCCAAAAATCCGTGACCATCTTCGTCAGGGCTATTTTTTGAGAGTTCAGGGGAATAATTTCCCGGTTAATGGATTCATAACCGTACCGTTTACTCACCCCACATTTAAGTCCTATCAACTTTAACAAATTGATGAAACAGAGGCATATTCTGGAAAGACTCCCCATTCGGATTTTGTTTGGTTTATTAACCTTGATAGTCATCGGCGGTTGTTGCGGGTGCTCCACTGTTAATATTGCCGAACAACGCCTGGTCTCGAAACCGAACATGGTTTTTTCCGATTCCTCGACTTTTAACTATTCGACCAACTTTCATTCACGACTTGAACCTGGAACTGCGGGTTCAGGAGGAGGACAGGCCAGCGGATGCACCTCATGCAAGTGACTATTGAAAGACTGAAAGTGAAGCTAAAACGTCCAACTGCCTGCTTAACCATGTTTACAGCATGCACGCTTGGGCTTTCAAAACCTCTAGCTGCGCAACTCAGAGATCCTAAATTTGAAAACACCATGGAACCGTTTTCACTTCCGGTTTGGTCAGAAAACCGGGAATTCAATTTATCAGAGCAAGAAGAAGGAATCCTGGTTCTCGATTTTTTTGCCTACTGGTGCATTCCCTGCCTACAAACGTCATTGGATCTGGAGCAAAACATCAACCGGTATTTTGAATCCCGCGAAGGCAATGCGCATGGTCTTTCAGTCAGGGTATTGTCCATTAACGTTGAAGCGAATGGATCGGAGAAGACAGAAGCCTTTATAAAAAAAGCGGGTATACGTTTAGCTTTGAATGATCCAGGAGGCAAAGTCCTTGAGCTGGCCGGCGGCAAAGCGCTCCCCCATATCGTAATACTAAAAGGAGATCAGTCACCAGGTGGTACAAGATGGGAGATCGTATATAAGAATAGTGGATACCAAGGCACCGAAATCATCCGGTCTGTAATTGATTCCATTGAACCTTCCCAACCTGAGGAACAAGTTGTTGTGGTTAAGGAAAGTACCGAACTACCTATTGAGATAATAGAAGCTCCCTCAGTGGCGAAAATAGCACAATTCCAAGTAAACGAAGACTTGGCACCTGGCACCGTAATTGTTATAAAAAACGATGAGACGCAGCCTCCTGTTCAGGAAAAAGAATTCGTTCCACCGCCAGCTTACAAGGGCATAGAATATTCGGCAGGTTCAGAGATACTTCTCTCTTCTGATGTCTTCCTTTTTTCGTCAAGCCTTCAACGAACCAGAACACTGAATTTCTCCGATTGGGATATGCTGTTTATCTACGGTCACATTGACATCGATTACGAACCGGTTCCGGAGGCCGACGTTATTGGGAGGTCCACCAAACTGGCAGAACCCAATGCATCTGCTCAGTTTACCTACCGCATTTCAAAAACAACTAATTTTGAGTACCAACTCTCCGGTGGTGGTTACACGGGTTTCACAGACCATCGGAGCTTGTGGTTAGATGAGTACTATCGGCAACAGTTCTCCGGATTGGATGGATACATTGATGCAAATCCCCAAGGCATCAATGTATCGGGCGGAGTACAATGGGATACTACCTCAACGCTCGGTGTATTAGGTGCTACTATTGTTTTTCAAAAGGACGATGTGGCGCCGGGCTACGATCGCCCCTTATTCCAACCGCTCGTACGAGGACGGGAACAACTGGATACCAGCTCTTTGTTGCTGGAGCAGGAAAGTGTAATTTCCAAAACGGCCCGTATGCGGCATCAGCTGCAATTGACCAAAACCACCGATCGTGAACTTCGCTACCGTTACAGTGGTTCCGTAAATTATGCTCCGGGTGAGAATTGGGTTCTACGGGCGGAAGGTGCAGCCACTCACGAATCAGTTGAGCAAGAGGAAGAATCCGACTTCCGGGCTTACTCGGTGGGAATTATTCTGGAGCATGATTGGGACCAACAGTGGTTTGTTGGAATTACCGGTCGCCGATACAAGGACAACGGAAAGATCGAAACTTCAATTTTAGTCTCTAGTGGGCCGCCAGCCCTCGAAACCACCCACGCTGGCGTGACCCTCAGACACCAGGGAGAAAACAGCTCATGGAAGCTATCCCTTGCAGCCTATCGTTCCAGATTTGACGAGATAGATTCTCCGATTCGCCCATTCGGAAACTTGTACAAGGACCGCAACTGGCTTCTGGCGGAAGTTTCATACAACCACCTTTTTTAAAGCAAATGATCTCTTTATACAAATTCGAACGGCATCGCGAGAACGCGATTGCCCTACCCATTTATGTCGATTCTGGTAGGGCAACTGCGTCCCCGCAGTGCCGTTAAATGCTATGGGTAGGATGAATATTCCAATACAACATGCAAGAATTCGAAGAACCAAAAAATTAGAAAAGTATTTTCTGTTTTTAGTCATGATGGCGGGATACCTGTCGACATCGTTAAACGCGCAACCTTTTCCCACAGGTACCATCGCTTCCGATTTCACTTTGAAGGACCGGAGAACAGGCGAAGACGTGTCCTTGAGTGATTTTGAAGGGCAAGTGATCGTCTTGGATTTTTTCGCCTACTGGTGCGCTCCTTGTGCGTTTTCTTCACCCGACATCGAGCAAAATATTCAACGCTTTTATAAAGATCAGGATGGCAATGCCAACGGAGTGCCGGTCCAGGTTCTGTCGGTAAATATCGAAAGTGGAAATCCGGAACTCACCGATGACTTTATTCAGCAAACCGATCTGGATCTTGTGATCGACGACACTGAGGCCATTGCCTGGAACCTTTTTAACCAGACCAATGGCATTCCACTCTTTGCGATTATCAACGGCGTCGATAACTCTCCCAGTCACGAGCAGTGGGAAGTTCTTCACAATGCTCCCAGTTACCCGGGAGCAGAATTTTTGAGAACGATCATTGATTCAGTGGAAGCGGCCCTGCCCCCTCCTGATCCTATCGAAGTGGCAGTGGATCTTGGGGAGGACTGGCGGTGGATCGATTGGTTCGGCTCCTTTCAAGCAGAACAACTACCCTGGATTTTCCATGAAGAACACGGTTGGATGTTTATGGGTGATGGGAATTTGAATACAGGGCAATTTATACTCGACATTACTTTGGGTTGGATCTGGACCGACCGAATACGGTTTCCCAATATTTTCTCCTTCGATCGTAACAGCTGGTTGCTCTACGACATCGGCACGACTGAACCGAGGCTGTTTCATGAACATCAAAGCAATCAGACTCTGGAGTTTATAAATGCCAGCGTTTTCGATCCATTTTTTAACGGTTTCAACCTGGGCAACGTGACCATCCCACTGGAGGAAATCATTTCAGGTGGTCCACCGCGAGATGGAATACCCTCACTCAGTGATCCAAATTTTCTTTTTATTAACCAGGTGGACTACATGGTAAACTCGGACATCCTTATCGCAGTGACGTCCGGCGGCGAAACCCGAGGGTATCCTTTTCGAATCCTGAACTGGCATGAGGTCGTTAACGACCAAATTGACGACGACGCTTTTGTGGTAACCTATTGTCCACTCTGCGGCACCGCTATTGTATTTGAAGCGGAAGTAAATGGGTATGTTCGAAATTTTGGCGTATCAGGGATGCTGTTTCAAAACAACGTTCTCATGTACGACCGCGGAACAGAAAGCCTGTGGTCTCAGTTCATGCTGCAATCCGTTTCGGGCACCATGCAAAAGATCAGACTCAAATGGAAACTCAGTGAACAAATCACCTGGGAAGATTTTAAAACGAAATACCCCGGTGGAAAATTGTTATCTACTAACACCGGATTCAGTCGGCGTTATGACCTGGATCCTTATGCCGCTTATTTCGAAAGCGATGGCCCCCTTTTCCGCACTAACAATCCAGTACGGGATGATTTGCCGGAAAAAGAGTGGGTCTGGGGCATCACAGTTGACGGTGTAGCCAAAGCCTACCCACTTGACCGGCTGCCTAATAACCAGCCTATCCGTGATTCCGTAAACGGAGTTGAACTGGAACTGGTCCTGAACGCACAAGCGCGTTCGGTAGTGGTCACCGTTGTTTCCACCGGTGAACCATTGGACAACGGAGTGGGTTCTTTCTGGTTTTCCTGGCAAGACTTTTTCCACGAAACCCTGGTATTTCTTTAAACTCTGAACCGCAATGAACACGAAGAATTTACACATGAGGAACTTTATACTTTCAGCGTACCCAACACTACCTACGGTACTTCTAATCCTGATACTGAGCAGTGGAATAGTATTGGGTCAGGTCCCACCTGACGGACCGCCTGATATTGAACCAACGCCTTTTCAAGTTTTTACACCTATACCCATTGGCGCCAGGGTCATTCCTCCATTCAATGTCATCGATCCTGGATCAACCATTCTGGCAGATGGACAGAGAGTAGAGCTAATGGTTGTGACCAGCCTGCCTGAAGGAGTTGAGATTCAATGGCTCAAGGACGATGAAATTCTAAACGGAGAAACGGGGCCGTCCTTGACTATTGACGAAGTTTCCGAATCGGATGCGGGAAAATACAAAGTCGATATCACCTTCAATAATTCCACCAATCCTTCGCCAGAAGTTGGATTTCAAGTGGTTCCATTCAATGAGATCGACGACGTATTCGAAACCTGGTCAAGGCGGTTCTTTACGATCGATGAACTTGACGAACCTTCGTTTTCCGGAGAAATTGCGGATCCAGATCTGGATGGTATTGGCAATCTTGTTGAATACTTTTTTGGGCTGAATCCAATCAAACCTGGAGCGACACCCCGGATAGACCTTGCCAGCTTTGACAATTCAAGCCTGTCGTTCTCCTATACCCGCATTTTGGAAAGGCCGGATGTAAATTTAATGGTGGAAGGATCCAATACTTTGAAGGAATGGGTACCTCTATCTACCACCCAGACCACAGTAACTCCCGGCAATGAATCCAATGAGACTGTAGAGGTAGAGTTGGACTGGCCGCTTGTACCTGCGTATCCGCGGTTCATCCGGCTAGTGGTTGAAAAGAATGAGCCCTAGACCACTACCTATTTTTCTTTGAGCAGAGCGTTCTGCTCGACCATCAATTTTTCGATATTGGATAGTAGCTCAATATTCTTAGGCGTTTCGACCTGTTTATCCTTCGGATCCTCTGCCTTCTTCCTTAGATTGTTCATGCCCTTGATCACTACGAATATGGATAACGCAATGATAACAAAATCGATGGAAACTTCGACCAGCTCACCGTAGCCAACCGCAATTTCCTCTACACCTTCTCTACCTACTCTTAATACATATTTTAAGCTAGAGAGGTTCACATCATCTGTCATCAGAGACAAAGGTGGCATGACTACCTTTTTAACTATCACATTTATTACGTTAGTAAAGAACCCCGGAGCAAGCTCCGAGGC
>JAPUIL010000320.1 GCA_027297085.1 Verrucomicrobiota bacterium
GATTGCAGGGAGTTTGGGATCTCGTGACTTGGGGCATTATCTTAACCTGGATGATTGGGCTTTTCGGAACGGAACCATTGGCGGCCAACACCATAGTTGTCCGTTACCTGCATTTGTCCTTCATGCCCGCGTTGGGCGTGGCCTTTATACTGACTGCAATTGTCGGCAAATCCATAGGTGAAGGAAATCACGAGCGAGCCAACAAACAAGCCTTTCTCGCCCTGAAGGTGATCATGATCTATATGGTGTGCATGGGCATTATCTACTTTTTCTTCCGGGAAAACTTCATTCGGGTGTTTTCCGACAATCAACTAGTTGTAGACGCTGGCCGAGTAATGTTGTTATTCGCGGCCATCTTCCAGATCTTTGATGCCCTGTTTATCACCTTCTCTTATGCACTTCGAGGTGCCGGAGATACGAAATTCCCCGCTCTGGCCTTAATGGGATACTCCACCGTGATTCTTTGCGGAGGTGGTTGGTTGATGGTCAAATTCTATCCACAATTTGGAGCACTCGGCCCCTGGTCTATGACCACCTTATACATAGCATTCCTCGGATTGACTATGCTTGCCCGCTGGATTTGGGGTCCATGGAAAAAGATCGATATCTTTAAATGAGAATACAAGAATTCGAATCCTCAGGTATCGTGATAGGTCCCGGTATAGTAATTCAGAAGATTCTGCGCCTCGTTCTCGAAGTTTTGGGATAGCCAGCGGGTAATGTCCCCGATCGAAATGAGCCCGACGATGCGGTCCCCATCAACGACCGGCACGTGACGGTGCTGCTTATCATTCATATGAGCCATGGCGTCGTCGACGGAGAAATCCGGAGGGAACGTGTCGATCTCTTTGGTCATTACTTCAGAAACAAGAGTGGAATCCACCGGCAAACCCGGCACTACCACACGTCGAAGTACATCGCGTTCTGTAAAAATGCCCACCAGCTTTCCTTCGTCCAGAATGACTAATGACCCAATTTGCTGATCGTTCATTACTTTTACTGCATCCCGCACGGAAGCATTTTGATTGGTGGAGTAAATAGTGGAGTTCTTTTCTTTGAGAAGAGTGGATACCGAAACTTTCATGATATACGTTTGTAGAATTTGATGATGAGATAAACTCTAATGCCAAATTGACTGAGTTACAACTAAGAATATGTCAGGAAGAAAAAAACAATGATGAGATACCGGCGATTTGGAAAAACAGAAATTCCTATGCCTGTAATTTCATGCGGTGGGATGCGGTATCAACACAAGTGGGAGGACATTTCCTGGAAGGATGTTCCCGAATCCGGTCAGAAAAATATCGAACGTATCTTGGCCTACGCATTCGAAAACGGAATTAACCATATCGAAACCGCCCGTGGCTATGGCAGTTCGGAAATGCAACTTGGATACGCCCTCAAACAATTTCCGCGCGATTCCTTTGTTTTACAAACCAAAGTATCTCCTGAAAACGATCCAAAAAAATTTCTGAAAAACTTCAACAAATCGATAAATTACCTACAGCAGGATTACGTCGATTTGTTTAGTATACATGGAATCAACAACCGTGAATTGATGGAATATGCTATGCGTCCAGGTGGTTGCTTGGAAGCAGCCCGAAAACTTCAGGAGGAAGGCCGCATTAAACACATCGGATTTTCAACCCATGCAACCAGCGCTGAGATAACCGAGCTGATCCACTCAGGTGAATTTGAGTATCTAAACCTTCACTGGTATTTTATCAACCAACTCAATACCCGTGCAATCAAGGCCGCAGGTAATCAAGACATGGGTGTTTTCATTATCAGCCCAAACGATAAAGGTGGCCGTCTGTACGATCCGCCACAAAAACTACGTGACCTTTGCCACCCATTAAATCCCATGGCTTTCAACGATCTTTTCTGCTGGTCAAATCCTAACATACATACCTTGAGTTGTGGAGCATCTTGTCCTGAAGATTTTGATACTCACCTAAATGCTCTGGATCATTACGATCGATCCATGGAGATCGTTAGCCCCATCGTTGAAAAAATCCTGCGAGAAGTGGCGGTTGTCGCTGGCCCCGATTGGTACGAAAACTGGTACAAGGGAATTCCAGAATGGGACGAAATCCAACATGGAATCAATGTGAAGGACATTCTTCGACTATGGACCTGGGCCAAAGCTATTGACCTGGTAGATTTTGGTAATTGGCGTTATAACATGCTCGGGGATAACGGACATTGGGTACCTGGACATCGGGTACAGGATTTTGACGAAAATGCCCTACTCAAGGCTGGGGCGAACAGCCCTTTCGCAGAGAAAATACCAGCGCTGCTTCGCGAAGCCCATAACCTGCTGCAAGGCGACAAAGCAAAACGGCTAAGGCAAAGCTGAGCCGTTTTAAATTAGAAGGATTTACTATTCTACCACTTCAAGCCAGTTGGGCCATTTGTGGTGGTGTGCGGATTGAGCGCTGATTCCGCGTCAAACTTAGCAGATTTGAAATTGCTGCCGGCAAAGTTTCCCGAGGCGAAATTGACCCCATTTAGCTTTGTATCGTCGAAATTAATATTGTTATAGCGCTGTTCGAGATCACCCAGATTCTCTTCATAAGCAGTTTGAATTGCATTTCCTAGAGACCACTCGGTTTTTGTGCAGTCCGCATCGGAAAAATCAACGCCATTTACGTTGGCGTTTCCAAACCCACAGAAACGAAGATCGGACCCTACAAACTTAGCCCCCGCCATGCTGACACCGAAAAAGTTGGTTCCGGCATAACTTCTTTCCGCCTTAGCGGGATCCTCCCAGGGAGCTTGCGCAAAGTAGCACCTGCTGAAATCAACCGGACCCAACCAAACTCCGCCAAACCATGAAAATCCGCGCCAGTTGGACCCTTTTAGTTTCAGGGTATGAAAATCGGTCTTTCCATTGGTGTTGTTCACAACATCCAGCCGACCAATAGAACCATTTGACCAGTCAGAGTTAGTAAAGTCTGCTCCACCCCAAATGGTGTCGAAAGTAGACTTAGATCCTGCAAATTTCCCATTCGAGAAGTTTGCACCCGTCAGGTTAGCGCCATTCAACTCAAGACCTTCCATCCAGGCTTCAGAAAAATTAGCCTTGGTGAGATTGGCTCGGTGAAAAAACACGTCTGCAGAAGAAGATTTACTCGAATGTGGATCCTCCTGCCGATCCATATACGATAAACGGGACATAGAGAAATCGGCTCCCGAGAGGTCGGCATCGTGAAAGTGCAGATTACCAGTCATGAAAAAATCGCCGCGTCCTGTAAAACGGAAATCTGCGTTTTTGAGGATAGCCTTTTTGAAGGAGTTGTCGTCAAAAGTGGCACCATAGAAAGTGACGCCGGTCATGTTGGCCTCGTCAAAATTGCAATCATTCAATCGTGCAAAACGGAAGGTTGCACCTTTCATAGAGCAGAGTGAGAAGTTAGTGTCACCAATCTCGGCATAGTCAAAGTTGGCTTTGTCAAAGTTCGCCCCGGAGAAATCGATCTGGGTGATTCTCATGCCTTGGAAGCTTTTTCCAGAAAAATCCTGCCCGGCATAGTTTTTGTTACTGCCCGTAACAATGGATTCGATGTTGTCCGGATTTTTACCCTTCTTGCTTGAGGGCACCTTGGCGGAATTCTCCAAATTCGGCCCCGTGATAAACTTGTCGATATCATGCCCTTTCAGGTTGGTTGCGGCTGTATGCGCATATTGCCAATTCGTATTCTGCAATTTGGCACCGGAGAAATTTGCTGTCGCCAAATTGGCGGTTTACAGGTTTGCACCCGTCAAATTTGCTTTCTTAAAATTGGACCCGATAAGCACGGCCCCTTCCATATCCGTGTTTATGAAAGTGGCCCCTTCGAAATTGCAAAACTTCAAATGCCGGAATTTCAGGTCTACACCATTCAATTTGGCACCAGAGAAATCGACCTCGTCCGAGCGGTTGGTATCGGAATTTCCCCATTGAATCTGCATGTCCAATTTCACAGCGCGAGGAAGTTGCATTTCGGTCAAGTCCGTATTCCGGAATTTGCTATCCCGCATGTCGGTTTTCCTCATGACGACGCCCCGCAAAATAGAATCGGAGAAATCAGCGCCTCGAATATCCGCACCTTGCATATCCGTATTGGGAAGATTCGAGTCCGTGAAATCTGCTCCACGAGCATCCGCCTTACTCAAACGGAGTGCTTTGCCTCTCGGTCCACCACTAAATGTAATATTGGAAAAATCCGCACCGGCTACATTGGTCTCTTCGAGATTTAGCGCTACTTCATAATCTTTGGTGCTCACGAGTTTTGCTCCGGAGAAGTCCGCCTTCACCAGGCTCGATTTCTTCATATTGGTATTAATAAAGGTAGCACCTCTGAAACTGGCACCATCGAGTTTACACGCGGGATCGTTGCGAAATCCATGAAACCACCAGTTGTCGATTACAGCTTTATCGAACTTGGCGCCGGTCAGATCCAGCGAACGCAGATTGAGCCCCTTGGCTTGAATACCGGAGAAATCAGCTTTCTGTAGATGCCCATTAAACTTTCGCAGCGCACTCCTGAGTTTACTGGGAGCTTCCACCGCGCCTGGAGACCGCAACTACTTGAGAATATTCTTAACTTACTTGTCGGGAGACACCTCGCCGGCTGCTGCTGCGGCGGCTGTCGCGGCGTTCTTTTGTTCCTCAATTCGACGCGCCATTTCAGCCTGAGCATTGGCCTTCGCCTGAGCTTCATTATAATTGTCCATCGCCTCTTTTTGCATCGCTTCGACATTGGCCCATGCTTCGCGCTGCAAGGCTTCCGCTTGCTCGGCGCCTTTTTCAATGGCCTTACCGGTAAAGGCGCCAATCAACACAATAAGACAGATAACCCCGGATACAGCCCAGATCGGAATGGCGTGTTTTCCCCCGGTAATACGGTACTTAACCGCAACACTCGGAATGGCCAGGTAGGCCCAGAGTAGATAAACCGCAATCATGATGATTGCCACGAGAATACCCGGGAAAAACGCCCATAGAGGAAAAGCGGAAATCAAAAAAACCCAGGACAAGCGGCAAACAATCTTGGCGCTTTCCCAAAATGTACCTTCACCCTTAGCCAGAAATTTGGCTATTACAAAGAGTATTGCGGTTCCAATAGCCAGTTTCAGGATCGCAAAAAACAACACAAATGGCAGCGCGAGTACGAATCCAACAATATTGAGGGTGAAGATCGATTGCAGCCAGGCGAAGACCACCAACACGGCGGTTGTCACCAGGAAGAAACCCAAAGAGTCGTTTATCGAACCATCTTTTCTTGAGGAGAAATACCCGCCAGGGTCCTTGGCGATTGCCCTTACGGTCTCCACCGCCGTGAGAGGTTTTAACAACAATTCTTTTGCAGCAGTAAAAATAGCTGGAAAATCCAGTGTGTCGGATGCGGAGGATGACGGCGTGTTTTCTGGTGCGGTGCCACCAGGTTGAGAAGAATTATCATCTGTCATATTCTGAGAAGGAGTCGATGTTAACGAGTGAAGAACTATAAAACCGCAAACACGTGGACTCCGCACTGCCCAACAAACCTACGGAGGTATAATTCAAGCGGCAACGATAGTATCAGGCAAGAACAAATAAACCGAATATTCAGTAGTTACGTGACTTTTATAAAATTCAAAACTGTGCCAAAGGCTCGAAACGAATCTCCAAGCTCAGGATCGACTAAAAGAGCCCCAAATTCGGAATGTGTTTCACAGATTTTTCCAATCTTGTCTACTGGCATAACCATGAAACTGGTAGAAAGCGCATCTGAAATTGCCCCAGTCGGAGCCCAGGCCCAAGCTCGGCGTTCGGTGTCGAGCGGTTTCTGCGTTTGTAAATCCAGAATATGGGAATCCTGTACTGCCAGACTGGATCCGCTTAAGGAGCCATTTACCAATCGAAAGTCGCGGGGAAATTGATCCGCGCCCACCGATACGGGCCAACCAGGATGACCATCACGGTTCCCACGTGCGACCACACTGCTGGTTCCTGAGTGGATGAGTAGAGATTGAATATCCCAGTCCTCGAGAAGCCGGACAACAAGATCCAGAGCGTAGCCTTTACCAATACCTCCGAGATCGATCTTTATGGAGGGATATCTGAATTTTACCGTATTGTGATCGGTATCCATTTCTATCCATGAGCCGGCCTGCTGTATACCTTTGAAAGGAGACGTATCCATGAATGCCTCGAAAGCAATTGAGAAAACCCCACTCGTTAATATTTCCAGGTCCATAGCCTGAAGCAGACAATCCCAACATTCCTCGGTCACCCGGACAGGTTCCTTCCCCGCTCGTTTGTTAAGAATATCGATATCACTCCCTTCTCGAAAACGACTAAGAAGGTTTTCCAAACGATCAATTTCCCTGAACGCTTCGGTGGCTGCCTTACGCGCGTAATCAGCATTTATTCCTGCCAGGGAAACTTCAAACCATGTATTCATGGCTTCATGACGAAAGCTAAAGACGTCTTCGGTCATGGCATTTATTCATTCTGAAATTGTCTTTCCCACAGTTCGTTTTCAATGCAGATGAATAAAAATACGCCGTCACGCAATCCCCTCAATTCCGTAATATAGGTATCCTCATCCACTTCCGGGAGCTCCTCACCAGCTGCAAAACTGTAAATTTGCACCGGAGCCGTGGAGTCCTCCGGATACTCCTGCCAGTATCCAACTGCTGCATAGTCACGCAAATACCAAGGCAATGGCCAATACTCCACACCGGCGATATCGATACGCATCGATTTTCCATCGGGATGCAACTGAGATAGTATTTCAATCCGATCTACAATATTTAAGAGATCAGGAGAAGTATGACTGTAAACAAAGGGGTTTCGAGGATCTGCCGAAAATCGAAAACCGAGTAACCAGGATTGGCGAACTGAATGTCCTAGCGAAGCCAACAGAACCACCACAAGAATGGCTCTCACAATTACCGATGCAAATCGCTGCCAAAGATACACCCAACCAATTCCTGATAGTAATATCCATCCAATAAGGAGGTTGAGCATCAACCAAGGGGTTTTGTAAGCAATAACTGAATACAGTATCGTAGTCGCAAAAGTATAAACAGCGATATACCGGTAAAATGTTTTACGCTCGGGCTGACTATCCTTTTCAAGAAACGCTTTCCAAATCCCTGCAATACCTAAAACAAACAGCCAAAATTGCCCAAGGTAGCCTACCCGGGATTGTTCACCAAGAATGAGACCCAAGTAGTAGTACCAAGGTTTTTCGTGCCCTGGCTCCGTTTCGTAACGGAAATAGGTGAGCACGGAATCTAAAGATCCCTGCCAATTGGTAAAAAAGCCCGAGTAGAAAAAAACCGAGACGATAATCGAACAAAGGACAACCAAACTCAGATGTAATACTCCTTCTTTTGATCGCAGCCACTTTAGATGCGACGTCGATTCATGCCAAAGCGAAACCAAAAGAGCCAATCCGGCCGCAATAAGAACTAACACCACCGTTTCACGTATAGCGTGAAGCAATCCAACAAGAACTCCTAACCAAATGGCCCATCCCCAGCTTTTGTCCTCCACAAACCGCCAAAGAGCGTGG
>JAPUIL010000321.1 GCA_027297085.1 Verrucomicrobiota bacterium
CCAAACAGGCTACTGATGGACTTTAGAGCATTGGAACCAGACTCACCTATGTTTTTTAGGAGTTCGCCGCCACTCTCGAGTATGACTTCAGGATTCTTGGCAATTGCGGCCAAAATTTGACCGGTGACTTCCGTGATCATCACACCGATGACTTCTCCGGCTGTGATCCCTTCCTCTCCAGTACCAAGATCAGTGAGTTCAATGGTTGGAATGGTAATACTGATGGGTTTGGTACCTAAACCGACTCCCACTTTTGCGTCTTGTAGTACAAACCGCCGGATTTCCAGTTTCTTGCCTTTCGCTGCCTCTGCTTCTTCTCCGGCCGGGCCCATAAATTCCTGTACGTTGGCTAAGATCTGGTTGAGATTATTGGCTCCGAGTTTTTGTTCAAATTGTATATCCGGCCCAATGATGAGGATTTCTTCGATGATGATTTTGTCGCTCAAAATCGACATGGGTTGCAGTTTCATCGATAGATGCTCCGCGTAAAAAGCGTATTCGCCGCTGAAACCTTCGGGATTGCCAACTTTCAAGCCTTCCAGTCCACCGGCACCTGAAAGAAACGAAACATGAGCCTTATCCAATTCGATCTCAACCTGGGCTACTTCCGGACCTAGTGTCACCACCCCTTTTCGGATAATTTTTCCAGCGAACAGTGAAAACACAAAGACTGCGATCGCTCCAAGAACGACCAATGCTACAAGGATACCAATTACTTTTTTCATGGAATATCTGTCAGTGGGCAAAAATGGTGGGTTATGATGTTCGGATAAACAAACCGAAAATTCCTAGCTTAGATCCTATCCTCTTTTTAGTTTATGTAAATGCCAACCTTATCTGGTTCCGGATTTTTGCCCGTTAGTTGGAATTGAAATTTCGATTGTCCAAAATAAGCTCGAGAAAAGCTGTTGGTGGTAAGGATGGATCTTCCGCCAGAGCTTGATGATAAATGACCGTCGAAGGTGTTAGCCCGGGAATGGAGTTGGCTTCGATAACCAGAATATTGCCCGTTTCGATCTGCAAAAAGGCATCGATGCGCGCGAATCCGTTTATCCCGAGTTTCTGCGCCACAAACTCAATTTTAGTTTGGGCTTTTTGCCAGGCTTCCTTTTTTACCCAGGGTTCGGGGGGGGGAGTAATGTTTACACCGGTTCCACCCTGGAATTTTTCCTCCAGAGATAAAATCTCACCGCCGGCTATGGTGATGCTAGGTTTAAGCGATTTCATTTCTCCTCGTTTCCCAAGGACACCCACGGTTATTTCCACCCAACCTGATTGAGAATCCCAGGACAGGTCGTTGCCTTTGATGACAGGCCGGTCGCTTTTAATGAAAGTCTCAAAAAGCAGGAAGTCTGGTAATTTCTGAGGCAATTCGACGGGTGATTGAACGTGGGTTAATTCTCCGGGAGCAATTCTTGGTTTTCCGCTATCGAGAAGTTGTAGATACTTATTTAAGTCCTTTTCCTCTGCGAGTCGCACGATTCCCGATGAACAACCGTCGGATAGTGGTTTGACGATCAAGGTTTTCGATTTCAATTCTTCCACTAGGGAATCCCATACCTTTTGCAGCTTTTCATCGGACAAGCGTTTGAGGGTTCGCGTATCGAGCTTTTTCTTGGCCGCGACAAAGATACCGTTTTTCGCACAGTTTTCCAATGCTTTGCCGGTTTCGTATTTATCCATGCAGAGGCGAGCAGAGGCAGTCAAAGAGCCGGTGAATGGAACGTTCGCTTTGCTGAGGGCATCCTGCAATTCGCCATTTTCACCAATACCGCCGTGGATGGCCAAAAAGACAGTTGTCTTGTCTTGCAGGAAGTCCTCCAAAGTCGTGCAGGCCGGAGTCAGTAGAGGATGTAATTCAAAGGGTGTGTCCTGAGTGAGGTTTTTACTGATTTGAATTCGATAGTCTTCCAGTCTTTCCTTCTCTTCGAGCATTTGATGGCAGGCGGCGCCGACCTCTTCCACGGTATGCCTCAAAGTGGCTGCATAGGGAAGATTCCATATATAACCATCTGTATCCAGCAAGTGTGGCGTAGGGGCGAACCGTTCAGACTTTAGTAATTTCAGCCATACATTGGATCCACTCATCAGAGAAACCTGGCGTTCGGAACTGTCGCCTCCGAAAATCACACGAACGGGTTCTTTTGCTGTTGAAGATTTTTCGCCCGCCATGGGCGGCGCCGGTAAACCGCGTCTAAGGCAGGCGCTATGGAGTATGTATTGCAACACCTCCGCATGGCTCCAGCCCAGGTATGCTGCTTGTAGAAAAAAGAAACTGTTCTGTTCCAATCCGCTAGCCAGGTTGAAATCGGAGAACCAAATATTTCCATCCTCCAGGACCCAGCCGTCGATTCTTACCACATCGCGCAAATCCAGGGTTGAAAAAAGCTCTTCCGCCTGACTTTGAATGGTGGTTACCGTATCGTCCGAAAACCGCGGAGGCATGTGGTAGGCGACTTGCCGCGTAGGCAGGTATTTTAAGCGATAATCGAAAAGCGCTTGGGTGGTATCTGTGATTTCGATTTCAGTAGGTAGGAGAGCGACGGCTTTGCCAGCCGGATTCTGCAAAACTATCACTGTGAATTCCCGTCCTGTGGCGAATGGTTCAAGGACAAAACGATCGTCCAGTTTTTCCGAATACATTTGGTTAAAAGCAAGCAGGCAATGTTCGGGAGAATGCACCTCGGTGACCCCTATGCTGGAGCCGGAGCGCGCGGGTTTCAGTATTGCTCGCTTCAATTGATTATTTTGAAAGAACGATTCAACGCGCGCCAGGTTGTCTTCCTCGTTTTGTTCCTCAAGCAAGAGACTTGGAGGGGAGAAATACCCCTCTCGTTCCAGTAGCCATGCAGCATCAAATTTGTCGAAGGCTACCGAAGAGGCTTTGCTTGAGCTGCCTACAAAGGGCAAATTATGTTTTTCAAGAAAGGCCGCCAGCTCACCGCCTTCTCCAAACGCGCCATGTATTACCGGAAAGGTGATAGAAACCGATTGGAGGACCTCTACCAGATCGCTTTCACTGAGCGCTTTGCCGAGTGAACTAATTTTAAAATCAAAATCGGATGGAGTGTTTGAATAGAGGTGTTTCCGATCGATCAGAAACGTTTCTTTGTTCAGATTGTAATAAATGGGAACCAGCTCGTATCCTTCCAGGTGATCCGCTACGGAGCGTGCGGAATTCAGCGATATTCCGCGTTCGGCAGAAGGACCTCCAAAAAGAAGAGCCAGGTGGAACGAGTTCATAGACTACTGAGCTTCTTTAGAGACTCTCCTGAGGTTCGAAACAACTTCCATTCCTCCAG
>JAPUIL010000322.1 GCA_027297085.1 Verrucomicrobiota bacterium
CTGCAGAAAGGGCTGTGCCTGCGTGACCGGCACCGTAGCAGTCGTATTCGCTTTCTTCGCGTGAGAGAAAGCCGCTCAGGCCATTTGTCTGGCGAAGTTTCTCAAAGGCTTTTCCTTGCCGCCCGGTTAGCAACTTATGTACATACCCCTGGTGAGCAACATCGAAAACAAAGGAATCCTTCGGACAGGCAAAGACGCGGTGCAGCGCGATTGTGAGTTCCACCACCCCCAGATTGGGGCCAATATGGCCTCCATTGGCGGCAGTTACTTCTATCACCGCATCACGTAATTCCTTGGCAAGTTGGTCCAGTTGATCTGGAGCAAGTGCTTTTACATCTGCCGGACCCTGGATGGTGGGTAAAATAGGCTTTTCTTCAGCGTTAGACATTTGATGTTGCAGGTGAGGGTCGGATTTTCTGGTCCTTATAAAAACCGCTTATTCGTCGGGGTCAAAGTTTTCGAACGCCGGCTGATCAGATTTTTCGCGCAATTTTTCAATTTTCATTTCGGCTTCGTTCAATCGTTCGTGGCAGGTCTTCAATAGGCGTGTTCCCTGCTCATAGTGGTCGACCAGGTCGGCCAGAGGCACATCTCCTGATTCCAGATGTTCGATTATCCCCTCGAGGTTTTTCAATGCATCCTCGAAGGTTAGGTTCTTTTTCGAATTACTCACTCAAACAAGCTTGGGGGTTCCCTGCGCTATATCAATGCTATCCTTCAATTCTTTTGGCCCGTATTTTTCAACCTTCGCCATAAAGGCTACGGCTCGACACGGCGCACTGACATGCCGAGCGTTCCTCTCTCCCGGCTCAATTAGGCACGGTAGTGCGCGCCTTCGCCTATCGTCCGTCATCCTCAACATCTCAACTCCGTGAGATATCCGGGTTAGGGGAAATTTGAAACCTTGCCTAGCGCCGAGTGGTCACCTACAACGGCTGATTTCCAAAACAATGCACTGGCTTCTTACGACCTTCCTTATTCTCCTGATTCTCAACCTGGTAAAGTCCCTCGTCTTGGATTTGCTAAACGCCAGAAACATCCGGGCTCATCAGGATGAGATTCCCGAAGCTTTCAAAGGAGTGATGGACGAGGAGACCTACCAGAAGAGTGTCGCCTATTCTCTTGAGAAAGCCCGGTACAGCATGGTGACTTCCGCCTATGGTGCTCTGGTCCTTGCCATTGTGATTCTGACCGGATTTTTGCCTTGGATGTGGCAAGCGCTTGAATCCTTTTGGGGGACGTCCCTCTGGGCTCAAGCCGGGTTTCTGGTCGTAGTGACCCTGGTTCTTTCAATTCCAGAATTACCATTCGATTGGTACAGCACTTTTAAATTAGAAGAAAAATACGGTTTCAACAAGAGCACGATCGGTCTCTGGATCTCGGACAAGGTCAAGGGTACTCTGGTGGGATTCGTAATTGGGTTTCCACTTATTTGCCTGCTGTTAAAACTAGTCGATTGGATTGGGCCAAACTGGTGGTTCTGGGGCTTCGTTGTGGTCTTTGTATTTCAATTGTTGATGATGGTGCTGTATCCCAAGTTGATCATGCCGCTCTTTAACAAGCTGGAACCCTTGGAAACGGGTGAGTTGAAAAGCGAGCTAATGGACTTGTCGGACAAGGCTGGATTCGCCGCCAAAACGATTGAAGTGATGGATGGCAGTAAACGCTCCGGCCACTCCAATGCATTTTTCACCGGCTTTGGAAAATTTCGCCGTATTGTATTATATGATACGCTGATGGAGCAGCTGGAAAATAACGAGCTCAAGGCGGTGCTTGCCCACGAGATTGGGCACTACAAACGCGGTCACGTACCCAAGATGATTGCCATGTCCGCTGTGGGAATGCTCTTGGCTTTTTGGCTGATTGCCTACCTGGCGGGTAGCACTTGGTTTTATGCCGGTTTTGGTTTTGAAAACGTTAACAGTATCGCACCGGCATTTCTTTTGTTCTCTATTATGAGTGGCCTGGTTACCTCGTGGTTGACTCCAGTTTTCAGTATTCTGTCGCGAAAACATGAATTCGAGGCCGATGCATTTGCAAAGGACGCCATGGGTGAACCCGAGTCGCTGGTGGGTGCGCTTCGAAAACTCAACGAAAAGAACCTGAGCAACCTGACGCCGCATCCCCTCTACAGCGCTTTCTATTACTCGCACCCGACCTTGATCGAACGTGAAGCCGCTCTCTTGTCGGGCGACTAGTACCTTATTGATTGGAAATGGACGTTTATTGGAAATTTAGGCGGCAGAGCGAGGACGCTCTTGTCCTGCCAATTCAGCCCCTGCAAGTAGGGCGGCTTCGCGTGCCTCGCCGAAGCTCTCGAGCGAAGGAGGGTCCTCGCGGCGCCGATTACTGTGACTCAAGATCAAAGCTTAGGGATAATAAAATATACGACTTTATGTCTGCAACCAGGTACTAGTGGAATCATGGCTCGAATCGCCGTATCGATCGTTTGCCTTTGGCTGATTGGACAATCCCTGGCCGGGGAAGTAGTTCGAATAGCCACTTATAATGTGCGCAATTATCTTGAGGTGGACCGGTGGTCCGATGGCCGCTACAGGAAAAACTTTCCCAAGCCGGAGGCGGAGAAAGAGGCGGCTCGTAAAGTGTTGGTTTCGGTTCGCCCCGATGTGGTGGTTTTGCAAGAAATGGGGGTGGGCCCTTATCTTAGCGAACTACAAGCCGATTTAAAAGAGGAGGGCCTGGATCTACCATACCAATACGTAGCAAAGGGGTTCGATGCAGATCGCCATGTTGCGCTTCTGAGTCGGTTTGAACCTGCTGAAATTTTTACCCATACTGATATGGAGTTTAAGTATTTTGAAGAAATCATTCCCGTTAAGCGGGGAATGTTGGAAGTGGTCTTTCAAACAAGAGGGCTCAAATGGAAAGTGTTTGGGTTGCACCTCAAAAGCAAGTGGAGTGACTACGATGAAGATCCGATTTCGGATAATCGGCGCCGGTCCGAAGCGCTTGCCTGTCGTAAAAAGATATTAGACCTCCAGAAGGAGGATGATCTTCCCTTCCTGGTGTTGGGAGATTTTAATGATTCGAAAAGCAGCGCCTCAGTCCGTCTTCTGCAGTTTCGCGGAAAAACTGAAGTAGCAGCGGCGGTCGAATGTACGGATTCCAGAGGCGAACGCTGGACGCACTACTACGACAAGGAGGATGAGTACCGGCGGGTAGATTATATTCTTAAAAGCCCGGATTTTCCGGCATCGATTTTAGGTGATAAAGGACACATTCATGACGGAGCTGAATCGCTGGTTGCCAGTGACCACCGCCTGGTGTGGGTCGACCTGGAATGGGGAGGGGAAGAGTGAAGGCTAAAGAAACGGGATTGGGGCTGTATTGCCACGTGCCGTTCTGTGCCAGCACGTGCGACTTTTGCGCCTTTTATCAGGAAAAACCGCATCGTAAGGATTTGGACCGATACCTGGCCGGTATGGAAAAAGAGTTGGCATGGATTCAGCCCGACCGTCCGATTGACACCGTTTTCTGGGGCGGAGGAACGCCGGGTTTGTTGCCCGCCACTGATTTAAAGCGCTTGGGAGAAGCCGTATTAGAATTTGCCCAGCAGCAACCCTTGGAGTGGACAGTAGAAATGGCTCCGAGCACCGTGAAGCCTGACAAGCTAAAGTTGCTTCGCGACCTCGGAGTGAATCGCATTTCCATGGGCGTGCAAAGTTTTCAGGAATCGTTTCTTGAAGGCTTGGGGCGCTTGCACCGGCCCAGGCAGATTTACCAGGCGTACGATTGGATACGGGTCGCCGGATTTGAAAATGTGAATCTCGACCTCATGATCGCCTTACCCGGTCAAACGGTGGACGATTTAAAGAATGATTTGGAGGAAGTGTGTCGCCTCGACCCCGAGCATCTTTCCGCCTATTGCCTGACCTTTGAGGAGGATACAGCCCTATGGGTGAAACTATCTCAGGGGAAAATAAAACAGGACATCGAGAAGGATGCCGATCTCTACGAGTTTACCTGGGAGTTTCTGACTGATGCTGGTTACGATCATTACGAAATCAGCAACTTCAGTAAGCCCGGTTTCGAATGTGTCCACAATCTCAATACATGGAAAATGAAGGAGTGGATCGGGATCGGGCCTTCTGCTGCTTCCCAGTATCGAAATATCCGTTACAGCAATGCCGCTGACCTGGATGTATGGCTGGATCAGACAGAAAGCGATGTAAAAAACCGCTGTGAAGTGCAACTGTTAACCGAAGCCGACCTGCTTGAAGATACCATCATTTTCGGCCTACGAATGGGGCAGGGCATATCTCTCAACGAGCTTCAACAACGGTTTCCTCAAGCGCCAATGGAGGAACTTAGAACATTTTTTGTTTCCCTGGAAACAGATGGCCTGGTTACCTTCGAAAACAACGATCGAGCCAAACTAACCCTGAAAGGCAAACTCCTGGCCGACAAGATCGCTGTAGAGTTTCTCGGGTTGGCTGGTTGATAATATGGAGACGAACCATCCAAAGAAGGTGCTATTTGTTTGTAGTATTAACAAATTCCGAAGCTACACCGCAGAGAAAATTTATAAAAAATTTGATCGTTATCAGGTTAGATCACGTGGAACGGAAAATGGAGCCAGAGTTAAAATAACTGAAGGTGACATCGGCTGGGCAGATATCATCTTTACGATGGAAAAAAGACACACTAACAGAATAAGAACCAAGTTTAAGGAGAAGGTAGCAGGTAAACGGATTGTGACCTTATTCATTGAAGATATTTACGAACCAATGGAACCGGCTCTTATTGATGAATTGAAAAGGAAGCTAAGGAGATATATAATTGTCCCTGAATAACAGAAAACGCATGCCTAGTTAGATTGCGTTATGCCGTTGCTCCAAAAAATGAACTCCACGATTATTAGTACTATACGAGTATTCTTCGTTCTCTTAGGTGGGGCTTTATACAGCAGCGCTGACGAGCTGAAGTGGCAGTGGGAGCTTCAGGATGGTGGAGTCATCACTTCGATACGTGCGCTTTGTGCGGTGGATGAGAAGGTATGTTGGTTTGGGACTGGAAATGGGATGATCGGACGAACCACCGACGGTGGTAAATCGTGGGAGCGTTTTGTGGTTCCAGGAGCTGAGGATCTGGAGTTTCGCGATGTTGAGGCATTTGATAAAAATCGCTGCGTGGCTATGAGTGTCGGAGAAGGAACGTCTTCGCGGATATACTTGACCGCAGACGGTGGGCAGAGCTGGAAACTGGTTTTCCAAAACACTGCGCTTGAGGGATTTTTTGATGGCATTGCGTTTTGGGATCGAGAGAATGGGGTTCTGGCGGGTGATCCCGTAGAAGGGAGACTTTTTATATTACGGACAAAAGATGGTGGCAAGACTTGGAAACCATTGGATGCCAGGATCGCACCGAAAATGGAATCCGGTGAACACGCCTTCGCCGCGAGTGGGACTCACTTGTCACTGGTTGCTGGCGGTCACCTGTGGGTCGGCAGTGGCGGCAAGGTGGCGCGGATTTTTTACTCCTACGACTTTGGGGAAAGTTGGACTACCTTAGAAACGCCTATGATCTTAGGTGAAGCTTCAACGGGAATCTTTTCAATTGCGTTCAAGAATCCAAATGAAGGCATTGTGGTTGGAGGAGACTACACCAAAGAAGAGGAAGGCGACCACAATGCTATGCTGACAGTCGATGGCGGCAGGACCTGGAAATTGCTTAATAAATCCAACGGCAATTCTGTTTTTCCATTTCGTTCCTGTGTTCGCTATGCTCCGGATTTGAAAACGGTCATCGCGGTTGGTCCGGAAGGCGGTAACGTTTCCTCCGATGGCGGGAAGAGCTGGCGAGAATTTGGAGATCAGGGTTTTCACACTCTGAGTATTGGGGGGAGCCTGAATGCAGTCTGGGCAGCGGGAACGGATGGCCGGATTGCCCACCTCAGGTAAACTAGTGTTACAGGGTTTAACTTGAATGGCACTGCTATGAAGGTTTTTTGTCAAATATCGGAGCAAGACCGGCTTCGGGGTCATTCCTTGCAATCGTGCATGCCA
>JAPUIL010000323.1 GCA_027297085.1 Verrucomicrobiota bacterium
ACCAAAAGGATGACCACTTTAAAATCCCGACAGCCGGGAACAAACAACCATGGGCAGAGCTTCTATCAGGTGAGATTGAGACAGTCAAGCTACCCTTAGCTATCAGTTTTCAGCCAAGGGTGCTACTCAAGTTTCAGTGGCTTGACCCATTCAAAAATACGAGAACCAATTGGGATTCAGCCTGTGCCTGTTCCTATTCGGAATCCTTGGCTGCAGCGAGGAAGCCGAGCAATTGTATGAAATCGCAGAAATCGAGGAACAGAAAAACAACGACAGCAATGCCCGAAAGTTGTACAAAAGGATCATTAAAATAGACCCCAAAGGCTACTATGCAACAAAAGCGAAAAAACGATTAGCGGAATTGGACAAGAAAGCGGCCAAATCGAGCAAAGAGCAGGACTGAAATCGTTTTAGGTCCTTACCAATTGAATTTTCAACAGAATCACTTCAACAAAGATTTTCGTGCCAAGACGCCAAGCACGCAAAGAAAAAACAATGCTATCTTCTCCGAACTTGGCGTCCTTTGCCCCTTTGTGGGAGTCGCCATTTATCTGATTCCCAAAACGCAATTTGAAGGGAAAAAACATTGATCTCGGATGCCGAGGGTGTTCAATTCTTGCAGTGGTGTTTGCCCCATCTCCATCTTCGCTGGCCGGGCTTTCGCAAAGTGCGGCGTCAGGTCTACAAGCGCATCAACCGACGTTTGCAGGAGTTAGAATTACCGAGTGTGGCCGCCTATCGAGCCTACCTCGAGGATAACCCAGGAGAATGGCCAGCCCTAGATACTCTATGCCAGATCGGCATTTCCCGTTTTTATCGCGACCGCAGTGTCTTTGAACACCTAGAACATGAGACTCTGCCTCATCTAGCACAACGACTCTTGTCACGCGGAGAAAATGAACTGCACTGTTGGAGCGCGGGCTGCGCCGGGGGTGAAGAACCTTACACCCTCGCCATCATCTGGAGACAACGCCTCGAATCGCGATTTCTGACTCTTCGTTTGCGAATCGTTGCGACGGATATCAATTCCCAGGCAATTCACCGAGCCGAACGGGGGTGTTACCGTGCGAGTAGTGTGAAGGAATTGCCACTCGAGTGGCGCAACCAGGCGTTTACTACTATTGCAGACGAACTGTATCTCAAAGATGAGTATCGAGCGACAGTGACATTTGCCGTGCTGGATATCCGTAAGCAGTTGCCCGACGGTCCGTTTCACCTCATTCTCTGCCGCAACCTGGTCTTTACATATTTTGATGATGAATATCAGAGAAAAACAATGGAGGGGATCAGCAGCAGGTTAGCTCCAGATGGTGCATTGGTAATCGGTAAACCCGAGTCCCTTCCGGATGGGCCTTGGGGGATTGAGCCTTGGTCGACAGGACTGGGAGTATACCGAAAGACTCCGGACGCTAATGGGGACAGATTTATTTTACCAGTAGCAGGAAAAGGTTCCTGACACCTTTTCTGATCGTGTTTACCGAAATGACTCGGGCAAGCTCGAAGAAAAGAGATCTTCAACCTTGGTGGGCCGGCTGACCAGATGTTGCTCGGATGCCGCCTGCACAATGGCGTCGAGGGCCTTTCGGTTTGCCTTCAAGCCGTACGGCCAAGGGTCCTCCGCTTCCATCAGTTCTTTCATCTTCACTCGCCATCCTAATGGCCCAACGGAAATCCCTCGGCCGGATCGTAATTCTCACAAATTCCGCTCTTTCTCCCTCTACAATCGGAATTCTTCTTCCCAATCGAGGGTCGACGAAGCAAACAGGGCGTCGACGACTGGACGCTTGCGCAAGATCCCCTGCTGCAAGCAATATTCGATTTCTTTCTCGAGGATAAATCGGTTACCCTTCAATCCGTATGCCCACAGGTCACCGAATATTTCCCTTTGCTCCGCCCACCGGTGGGCAAACCAAATCAGGCTCGGACTCCGCTGGCGCGTCAAATGATCATGCACGATTTTCCTGGCCTTCGACCACGCCTTGGCCATACTCAGCGCAACCCACGGGTAACGCTCCAGGATCTCATCCTTGATCACGACGCAATGCATGATAGGAAATATATTGGTCTTACGAAAATAAGCGATCTCGTCGTTCTGGTAATCGGGAAATAATCGACGGAATCCCGGCTTTTTCTGTGCGACTGCTGGAGGAACCGGGGGATAAATTAACACATCGAAATCTCCCCTCTCGAAGGCCGGTAAAAGTGTCCCCCCGTTTGGCTGGCGCTCCACTTTGACTCCAGGGGGTGGTTCCCAATTCGGCACCTCGTCCTCTCGTTCCGTCACCCACGTACAGCCGCTGAAATCGACCCCGCACTCCTCTCTTAAAATGCCCCTGGCCCAAACCCCGGCGCTGTTCGTGTAATGGGGTGTGCCGATGCGTCGCCCCTCGATATCCTTGGGTTTCTGTAGATCGGGTCGCTCCCGGATAAAGATTGATTCCTGACGGAACTGCCGGTGGGGAAAAACCGGGATCGCCGTAATTGGCAACCCTCGCTCCTTAGCAGGTAAATAGGTGGCCACGGAGTATTCGCAGACGTCAAATTCTAGATTTCTGGTCATGCGATCGTGGCGCTCAGGAGGCATCAACACGATCGTCTTTAAATCGATTCCATCCGGCTCTACGGTCCCATCGATCAAAGGACGGGCACGATCCACATTGGAACATGAACATGTGAGCTTAAGCTTTTCCATTACTTCTCCTTTTATTCTTTTTCACCGCATGCACGTAACGGGGTTAATCCAAGGCAACGAATTACTATTAGATTAAAAGATCGCGAAAACAAGTTGAATTAAAGGCTAGAATCGAAAAATTGTTTCAAAAAAGTTCCGGGTTAATAAAATCTTTGGTTGATGAAACCCGGGAGCGAACACGCTGAGGATCACGGTACTGGCTGCTGTCATGACCATTAAACGGCCTGCGGCACGGTAGCCCCTGTCTACGGGTACTGGACCCGCTAGCCCCTAGAGATTAACTCTCCCATTCCCCGGACTGCAGTGACATAGCTCATTAAACTACTCATACAACCGAGCGTCACTCTGTCGCTGCATCGCTCACTCGTGCCATCCTTTTCGCAATGACATAAAGGATGCCGACAATGAAGATTGTTATCGTTGAGGTGGCTGCCGCGTATGTCAGCATGCCGCCGTCAATATGTTCCCACACCAATACCGAAAGAACCTCACTGCGGGCGGTGTAGAGCAACACCACAAGGGAGAATTGTTTGATGCTGAGAATGGCCACGTATATCCAAGTGTACAATAAGGTGGGCTTGAGTAACAGCATAAACACGCGGAAAAGTGTCTCCCAACCTCTCGCACCGCAAACCTTAGAGGCCTCTTCTAATTCAGCATGAACCTGAGTGACGGCAGGAGAAAGAATGCGCATCCCCACCGGCATATATCTTATGGCAACGCCAATCAAAAGCGCCCACAGGGTCCCGTAAACTCCGATCTGCACATAGCTAAATATCCAAATGGGCGCGACTCCAATGAATAAAGTCGGATACGCGACAGGGAAGAACGAAATGGTCTTAGCGATTTTTCTCCCCTTGATATTTGTTCTATAGCTCACGTAAGCGGTCAACATTGCTAGTAAAGTGATAATCAAACCTCCAGAGCACGCCAGGGCCAACGTATTTGACGTAGCTCTGAACATCCTCG
>JAPUIL010000324.1 GCA_027297085.1 Verrucomicrobiota bacterium
ACAAATAAGATTTCTATCTATTTAAAAAAAGTTTCATGGATTTCAGCCAGGTCCGATCCTATCAGACGACCCAGAGCGGCCAGTTCATCCGACAAGCTTTTCGCCAGATCGGCATAGTCTCCGGTATTCCAGCTCAAGCCAGAAGACTGGTAGCTGCCTTTCTTTAACACCACGCCGTCAGGAAGCGACTGTATACTCCAGCTCACTTCCAAGTTCACACGCGCGGACGGAGATTCCTGACCTTCCAGGGCATGCACTTCCACCAAGATCACAACGCCAGGATTCGCATAGTCATTCCAGGGCAAGGCATGTACTTCAACAGGGCTATTCGATTGACGCGAAATATTGAGTGCTAAAACCCGAGGAAGGCTGTCACCCGGGCGTTCAGCCCACAAATTATTCGCAGTGTAACGCAACTCGTTGCGTCTCTTACGAACCACTATTTCTTTACGGTCCAAGTAGTCAGGCATTTCGATTTTGCCCAGCCCGACGACAAAAGTCTCGACCTCGGCAGTACCGGATGCCGTTACTGCTGGAACAGGCTCAAGAGTATAATAAAGAGTAGGTTGAATATCTCCACCGCCAATCTCAACACATCCTGTCACCAGAATCAGGATACACCCGAGTAAAATATGCGAAAGGCTTCTCGGAATAGATCGTAAGTGCTTTATATACATGGCTGAAATATTAATCTTGAACAGGTCTCCGCCCGCTAATCAGTGCACTCGGATTTCTTTCCAGATAATCGGTAAGGCTGCGGAGGGATTCAGAGGCATCTGTTAGGCTGGATAGTGCTTCATCCAAGTTGATCCTTACACTGGATTGCGGTCTCAACATCACATGAAAAGATAAGGCGGCATTCTCAAGGCTCTCCAAAGTTTGAGTCAGCTGTTTCAATGCCGTTTGCATTTCGTCCGCGGCCGGCTCAATCTCCGACTTAATATTGGTTGCTAAGTCTCGGTACTCAACCAGAGTATGCTCAAATTCCTTCAGGAACCGGGGAATCTCAACAGACTCCGTGAGCTCAGTCACCGAGTTCGCGGTCGATTGTAAACTCCGCGACAATGCAGGCAGATCCGCACCTTTCACTTCCTGGTTCAAGGTTTCCAACAATTGGATCAACTGGATCGATATTGTCTCGAGATCCACTGAATTAAACCGTTTGATGACATTGGACACATTGTCGGAAATTTCAGCAAACGTACCTTTGAATGCCGGTATCTCATAAAGTTCAGCAAACTGGCTGTAGTACTCGGCTGGATACTCAATGGGGTCAACAATGTCTAACTCCACATACATTAAGCCGGTAATCAAACTCGCTGTAGCCAGGCGAGCCCGCAATCCGTCCTCAATATAACTCCTGAGTTCGTCCGGCTTCGACAAGTCGATCATGGCGCCTAACGACTCTTCCAAGTTTATTTTCTCCACTTCGTAAATAACTGATATTCGGCTCGACACACCTTCTCCATCAGTCTCGGCCAGGAATATTTTTAACTCCGTCACCAGACCAATTTTCACACCTCGGAACTTAACCGCTGCTCCTATCTCCAGCCCACTGATGGTCTCGTCGAAATAGGTAACAAAACGGTAGCTGGAACGTCGAAAGGCCGACTGGCCAAGAAAGATCAAGCTCACAACCACAAACGCAAGGGCACCAAGGACAAAAATTCCAACTACGGTAGCATTCGGTTTGGCGCTCATTATATTCTAGGGGAGGGATTATAGAACCGAATCTCAAAGTGCAACTCTGCTTCTGAGATTCCGATCGTTATACTGTACACAAACATTCTCATGGTCTATCCAGCAAAGCGTCCTCCTTTGCGGCTCAGGAATTCTTTCACCACTCCATCACCCGAATCGCGAAGGAGGTCATGAGGATTCCCCTTGGCAATGACTGTCTTCTTTTGAGGACTCAGCATGATAGCCTGATCCGCAATGGCAAAAATACTGTCTAGCTCATGGGATACTACCACCACCGTGGTATTGAAAATATCGCGCAGGTTGAGAATGAGGTCATCCAGGCGTTTGGAACTCACCGGATCCAACCCTGAAGATGGTTCGTCGAAAAACAAGATTTCTGGATCCAGGGCCATGGCCCGCGCAAGTCCGGCACGTTTGCGCATACCACCGCTCAGTTCAGCGGGGTAAAATTGTTGAAACCCTTTTAACCCGACCTGGCTCAATTTCATGTCCACAACGTCACGAATCTGCGAGCTCTTGAGGTTGGTATATTCCTCCAACGGAAAAGCCACATTTTCCTCCAGAGTCATGGAACTCCATAACGCGCCACTCTGGTAAAGCACCCCGAACTTTCTCAACAACGCGTCCCGTTCAGCATCCGAGCTGGCCGCAAAATCCTTGCCTCCGTAGAGTACTTGTCCCGAGGCCGGATCACGCAAACCGATCATGTGTTTCAGCAAGGTGCTTTTGCCGCAACCCGATCTACCCATGATCACCAGTATCTCCGCTCGATTCACCTGAAAGGAGACATGCTCCAGCACCAGGTAATCGCCATAAGCGCATTCCAGATCTTTCACTTCGATGTGTGGGATTTCAGACACGATGATTAAATATTATAGATGCTATAGATAACTGCGAAAATAGAGTTGGAAATGATTATTAAAAGTAGTGAGGTCACCACGGCGGAAGTGGTGGCACGACCAACTCCCGTGGAGCTGGTGTCACAATTCATTCCCCTCAAACATCCGGAGTAGGCAATGATCATTCCAAACACCGCTGACTTGAGAAGCCCCGAACAAATATCCGTCAAATCGATGTTAAGAAAAATCTCCTGAACATACGTTTGAATCGGCATGTTCAGCTTCAGCTTGCTCACAAGCATGCCTCCGAGGATACCCAGAGCATCCGCGTATATGACCATGAGCGGTGTCATTATTGACAAGCCAATCACCCGCGGAAGCACCAGGTAGTCTACCGGGGAAACGCCCATCGTTCGCAACGCATCAATCTCCTCAGCCACTTTCATTGAACCAATGGTTGAGGCAAAGGCGGCACCTGTTCGGCCTGCCAGAACAATCCCCGTCATGATCGGTCCCATCTCTCGCACCATCGCCAGGCCTACGAATGCTGGCGTAAAATATTCCGATCCAAAATCCTTCAGCAGGTCGGCCGCCTGGAAGGCCAAGGTCACACCGATCAGGAAACTGATCAGTCCCACAATAGGCAACGCCATCGGGCCGGTGTCCTGCATCGCCCGAAAACAATCCACCCACCGCATTCGAGCCTTTCCTCCAATCAAACGAACTCCCGACAACAGTATCTCTCCTAAAAAGTCCGCATATACACGAACATCTCGCCAGTGCGTGATCGTGTATTTCCCTACCTCTTCAGCAAAGCCCGGATGCCCTTCAGGCTCCTTGGCTTCCGTTCGTGAATCCACCGCGCTCTGGGGTTGCAGCATCAGTCGACCCAGTCCATCCGGCAGGCAGTCGCAATTGAACCGCATGGACCTTCCATCGGCCCACTCCCTAGCCTGGTTTAAGAACACCAGAAGTGAGGAATCCCAGTCTTCCAGGTTTTTGGTCTCCAGCATCAGCTCCTTAGCTTCCGCCGGCAGAGCACCTTTTTTTAGAAACTCGTCAAACGAAGGAGCGCTTCGATCCAGCACCCAGACGCCCATCAAACGAATGACAAGTATGTCACCTGTCTCCTCCAGCTGAACCTGGCTGGTGTAAGGATTTTGAAACATGAAAGCAGTCAGGATAAGATAGGAACTGGGAGCATATTCAGTTGATTTTGGGCGAACAACAGGCAAACACTCCTGCCCTGTAATGCAAAGCCTATTATTCGACCTCGACGGCACACTACTCGACCATTTTACCTGCCTGGCACGATGTTATGAACATGTGCTAACCGATCTCCATCAACCTATCCCTGCAAGGGACCAAGTTCGCCGGGCGGTGGGAGGTTCCGTGGAGCTGACCATGGCAAAATTTGTGCCCGAAGAACTTCACAAAGAAGCCTGCGCTCGCTGGAAAGAATATTTAAAAGAAATACTATGTGAGGATGCCTACCTGATGCCCGGCGCCCTCTCCCTCATTCAAGCCCTCAAAGCACAAGGCAATCAACTGGCGGTATTTACCAACAAGGTAGGAGTTCACTCCCGCACCCTCTGCGACCACTTGGAAATCTCCCAATACATGGATGCCGTGGTAGGCGCGGACGACACTCCCTACCGCAAACCTCAAAAAGAATTCTCCGAACACGTACTAAAGATCCTCAACGCAAATCCGGAAACCACCGTGCTAATCGGAGACAGCCCGTTCGACATCCAGGCTGCTCACGCTATAGGGATTCCCGCCCACTGTGTAATCACGGGAACTCATAGCGCGGAGGAGCTAATAGAAGCCAAGGCCGACGGTGTATACCCCGACCTCCCCACCCTCGGCAAAACCCTTTTCAACCTCGACCTCCTCACCGAATTCGCCTAACCCACAAGAAAGCTCTTACTCTTGTTCTTCTTCATTGTTCTGGTTCTGCTCTGCAGCCTGGTCGTATCTCGCCATAGCCTTTCCAGGCGACGGCAGATCAGGTCCTCCTTCGGCCTCATAAAAACTTTCCCAACTTCTGCTTCTTTTTTCTTCCGCCTTCAGCCTTCAGCCTTCAGCCTTTAAACCATGCCCGAAACCATCAGCGGAGTTCTCGAAAGGATCATGTTTTCCAATGAGGAAAACCATTTCCTGATCGGCGACCTGCGCCCGGATGACAAGAAGACCACCATCACCGTAACGGGCGCTATGCCCGGGGTCCAATGTGGGGAAACGCTCGAAGTCACCGGGGATTGGGTTGTGAATCCCAAGTATGGCACACAGTTCAAGGTTACCACCGTCAAGTCCACCCTACCCTCCACCGTGCATGGCATCCGCAAGTACCTGGGCAGCGGATTGGTCCCCGGTATTGGGCAACACTTTGCCAACAAGATCGTCGATCACTTTGGGGTGGAAACCCTGACCATCATTTCCGAGGAAAGCGCCCGCCTTCGGGAGGTGCCGGGTATCGGTGCTGGTCGCGCTAAGTCCATCAAGGCAGCCTGGGAGGAACAACATGCCATTCGAGAGGTGATGCTCTTCCTGCAAACCTATGGCGTCTCATCCGCCCGCTGCGTTCGCCTGGTTAAACAATACGGCAACGAGGCTAAAACCATTTTACAGAACGAACCGTACCGGGTCGCCCGGGAGATTGACGGTATAGGTTTTAAAACCGCTGACCAGATCGCCCTCAACCTGGGTTTCGGAAACGAAAGCCCCAAACGCCTGGATGCCGGCCTGTTATTCAGCCTGGAAGAGCTGGAGAGCGAAGGGCATACTTGTGTCCCCTCGCGCTTGTGGGTGGAACACGCCACCCAGCTCCTCCAAACTACGGAAGATAAGATCGAGGCTCGAATCTGTCACCTGATTGAGGCCAAAGACGTGGTCTCCGTAGACGAAGGGCACCGCATCCAACTTCCCAACTCGCACCGTGCGGAAACCACCATTGCCGATGCGATCTCGCGGTCTCTGAAAGCAGCCTCCGGCTTACCGCCCATTAAAGTCGATGCCGCCATTAATTGGGCGCAGGAAAAAGCCAGCTTCGAGTTTGCCGGCGAGCAGGTGGAAGCCATTCGAACCGGATTGACTGAGAAGATCTCTATCATCACTGGAGGACCCGGCACGGGTAAAACAACAATTCTTCGCGCACTGGTGCAGATCGTTTCCGCTAAAAAGGTGGATATCGTACTTGCCGCGCCCACTGGTCGAGCGGCCCAACGGATGAGCGAGGCCACCGGCGGTTTTGCCCAGACTATCCACCGGCTGCTCAAGTTCGAACCTCACAATGGACGCTTTGCCCACAACGAATCCAATCCTCTCAAAACCCAGTTTCTCATCGTTGACGAATCGAGCATGCTCGATGCCCGCCTGGCAGCCGCTTTGCTCCGGGCCATTCCCAAAAGAGCTCACATCATACTGGTAGGAGACGTAAACCAATTGCCCTCAGTCGGTGCCGGCAATGTTCTTAAAGATTTAATCGAATCCAAAGCCGTACCCGTTACTCGACTACAAAAGATTTTTCGCCAGAATGAGAAGAGCTCCATCATCACAACAGCCTACAATGTGCTAAATGGTGCCAAAGGCACTCCTTACCTTTTGGAAAGCACAGCCGAGCTGGGAGCCGAGTACGACCTGCAATTTATTAAAGCCACGGAAGCGGAGGAATGCCTTCGCGTGATTGAATACCTTTGCAAACAATTCATTCCCAATAAACTCAGAGTAGATCCGCTTCGTCATACCCAGGTGCTTGCACCCATGCACCGGGGCGTAGTCGGTATCAGTAATTTAAATACGGTCCTGCAAAAGGCACTCAACTCTCAGAAAAACGGATTCAGCTTCGGCGCTTATAAATACTGTATCGGCGACAAGATCATCCAGAACCGCAACAACTACGACCTAAACATCTACAACGGCGATATTGGCACCATCGAAAGTATCGACTTCGAAAATGCCACCCTCCAGATTCAGTTCGATTCGGAATCCGTGGAAATGACCCGCTCCGGCCTGCACGATGTCAGCCTGGCCTATGCCATCAGCGTCCACAAATCCCAAGGCTCCGAATACCCCATCGTCATCATTCCCCTGGTCAAGGGTCACTTTATGATGTTGCAACGCAACCTGCTCTATACCGCTCTCACTCGCGGCAAACAAAAAATCTTCATCGTCGGCGATCCCGTCGCCTACTTCATGGCCGTCAAAAACGCCGACCCCGCCCAACGTTTCACCGACCTGAAAGAGAAACTGCTGGAAGCTATCAAGTAGTTAGGAGATAGAATGTTGCGAAGGCAGGCTTGCTCGCGACAAATTCAGCCTTCATCCTATAACAATGTTCTCCAACTCCCAAATCGTCGACCGCCTTCTCCAAGTTATGGAATACGACATCGTCCTGTTAACCATGGAAGGTGTGAAACAAGGCAACAAGATTTTCGGTGCGGCCATTCTGTCGAAGAAAGACCTATCACTGGTAATCGCCGGAACGAACAACGAAACGGTTAACCCCCTTTACCACGGAGAAGTCCACACCATGGAGCAGCTGTACCGCATGCCGAGCGAACAACGTCCTGACCCCAAGGACTGTCTCTTCTTTGCCACCCATGAACCCTGCACCCTTTGCCTCTCCGCCATTACCTGGGGTGGTTATGACAATTTCTACTACCTATTCAGTCATGAAGACTCGCGGGACAACTTCAACATCGGGCACGACTTGAAGATACTAAAAGAAGTCTTCAAGCACGATCCCGGTGGATATGCCCGGCAGAATAGTTACTGGAATTCCTACCGCATAGCTGACCTGATCGATACCTGCACCGAGGACGAACAGGCAGCTTTTAAAAAACGAATCGAAGAACTCGCCAAAACATACAGGGATATGTCAGACATTTATCAGGCCAACAAAGACAAATCGGATATCCCACTTAAGTAACCATGGCGAAAGCACTAGGCATTGGAGGCATTTTTTTCAGATCGATAAACCCCGAAGGTTTAGCCAATTGGTACCGCACCTGGTTGAAATTTCCTGGCGACTCCGGAAGCTACTCCTCTTTTCTTCCAACCACCATCCCGGAAAAAGGTTTTTCGGTATGGTCTCCGTTTAAAAAGGATAGCGACTACTTTGGTAACCCAAACCAGGTCTTCATGGTCAACTTAATGGTGGATGACCTGGACGGCACTTTGAAACAGGTCGCAGAGGGTGGAGCTGAAGTCATTCCGGAAACAGAAGAATACGATTACGGCCGCTTTGGCTGGTTTGTTGATCCTGACGGAAATCGGGTAGAGCTCTGGCAGCCTGCAGATGCGTCCGAACAATGAATAATTTAATCGCATTCAGTATTCGCATTGCAACGGGCCTGGCGCTGACCGCCGTCGCACTCGGTTGGCAATCCTGCTCGAAGAAACCCAAGTCCATCCAGGATACCGCACCCGATGCCGTCTACGACGAGTATGCTCAATCCAAACTGTTTTCGGTCGTCGCCACCGGCGATCAACCGATGATCGATGACCTGGAGGATGGAGATCTCAACGGATTAAAAGTTGATGGACGCGCATGGAGTTGGTCACAATACGACGACCTTTCCGACGGTGATCAGCTACTTACGATTCGACAACTGGAAGACGCTCCGGGATCCGGCGATAACGTCCTCTATGTTCGAGGAGGTGATTGGAAAAACTGGGGCGCCGGATTTAGCGCTTACCTCGTCAATCGATCTAATCCACGACCCTTTGGTTGCTACGATGCCTCTGTGTTTAAGGGTATTCAGTTTTGGATTAAGATAAAAGGCCTCGATCAGTCCAAGGTGCTCATTGGCACCTCTGAAACTACCTCGGTTGACGATGGAGGCCTTTGCTTGGAAAACTGCGCGGACAATCTCGAGTTCGCCTTCGAAGTCACCGGCGAATGGCAATTGATAAAAGCTCCTTTCCCCGAATTCATCCTGCCCGGACACGACATAATCGGCCTCCTCGACCCCACCCGCATCAAAGGCATCCACTTCGCCATGGAGACCCACGGCGACTACGAAATCTGGTTGGATGAGTTTAGTTTCTTCAAAGATTAACTCCGCGTCTTGCTCAAACTGAATAATCTCCAAAGGACTTATTTAATAAGAAGCAAAAGTAAAAAACCCCGGAGCAAGCAGCGGGGTAATCAAGACCCTGTGGCAGAGACCACAGGGTATGAAAGGCACAAACATGGCGCCAATTGTGAGCTTCCAACCAATCATTCTCATTTCTTCGCAAAGACTGAGCGGACATCTTTGCTCTTCAGATCGGCAGCAAGCGACGGCATCCCGGGCACTAGTAGTCTAAACTTGAAAGCTAGGCTCAGGCTCGTGCTAGTGACTTAGCTATTAAAGTACTGCCTGAGATTGTTCAGGCTGGTTTGGGCGATGTTTTCAGCGCCCGGAGAGTAATCGAAAACTTCTACGGATACCCATTGATCATAGCCGCTGGCGATGAGTGCATCGGCAATGGGATGAAAATCGACGTCACCCATGCCGGGACCTAACAGGTTGGGGTCGTTGGCGTGGAAATGGATGGTGTAGTCCTTACTCGAATCGATGATATCGGGAATAGGATCTGCTTCGGAACTCATGGCTTTGACGTCGAGATGCAGGCGAATATTCGGATGGTCAACGCGGTCAATAAGATCGATAGTTTCTTGGGCGGTGGTAAGGAAATTAGTTTCGGTAGTGCCAAGGGGTTCCATGGCGATCGATACTCCCAGCGGTTGGCAATAAGCGCCGAGCGAACGTAGCAGATCCGTGGTTCGTGCGGCTGCGTCGTCGTAGGAGTCGTCCGGACCCAGATTGCGCTGTTTGGGGCTTCCCCAAACCATTACTTTTCCGCCCATCGCCGCGCAGATATCGGCCAGGTGTTTGGCGAAGTCCAAAGTCTTTTGCCTTACAGCGTCGTCTGAAGTGGTCAGGTGCATGCCCTCGGGTTTTACGAGTAGCCAATGAAGTCCCACTACATCCAAACCATGGTCCCGGACGATGTTACCCATAGCCTCCGCTTCGGAAGCACTGATATCTCGTGGATCTTCTTTTAGGGTGAACGGGGCGATCTCCAGACCTTGGTAACCAGTCGCCGCTGCACTCGCGCAAGTCTGGCTTAGACTCCACCCTTGGTAGGTCTCGTTACAAATTGCGAATTTCATAGTTAAACCGAATGGGATGGATTGATAAAGTAAGGATGTATTCGTTATTTAAAAAAGGTCTGCTTTCTAGCCGATGACTCAGGCGCCCAGATCTTGATGTTGTCAACATAACCGATGTCGTCAAAAGAGCCGAAACCGATGAAGCCCTTTTCGAAAGGAACATCGTCGGCGATCATTATCGGCGTAAGCATGTCGTCGAAATAGAGGGCCACGGTTCCTTTTACGATGTCGCGTACAATCCGAATTTTGCGCCATTCTTCCACTCCCCAGTCAGCGCCCAAGGTCCGAAAGTCAGTAATGGGAGTCCGCGGAGCTTCATTTACCACAAACACGTTGTGCGCGTTGTTGTCGCCGGCCTTGGCGATGTGGATATACATAAAGTGGCTCGGGTCCTCGAATCCGAAGAAGAAGCAAAAGTCGCGGTGGGCGTAGCCAGGCGCATCGGCAGCATTCTCGTACTGCTTCATGTACTCATTAATCGGCGTGCCTTTGACCCCGGTTTGCTGGATATCTACCTCCAGGACGAAACTACCAAAGGTTTTACCCTTGATCAAGGCGATGTTGAGAGGCGAACGATGTGGCGGCGAGTAGTCGCTGGCACCCAGCAGGGCGAGGACCGTGTTGCCGTCGGACTTGGCAAGGGCCCAGGCCGACGGGTCGGTCATCATAAAGTCCGCCAGCGCTTTCTTCGATTTGAATGATTGCTGGTACTGAAGCGAGTAACCCGTTGGCAAATCGGGCGCCTTGGCCGCAAGGAGATGCGCACAGAAAACAAGAGAAAAGAGTCCGGCAAAAAATCGAGTTTTGGGAATAGGGATCATGTGAATGGAAGTAGTGACCGTTGAATTTCAGAAAAGGAAAGCAAGTTAGGACTGCTCAAAAGCTGAAGGCAATTGATAATCCACAAAATCCCTCAACTGCAGGGAATTTTGATCAAAAACCTTAATTTTTCTAAAAAATCGGAGGCTTGCAAAGGATGGTCGTAAATCAGACAAATAACCTATGCGCTATTCGTTAGTACTTCTCAGGCTTCTGGCCATTTCACTTTTTCTTACAGCGCTGACTGTTCAGGCTGAGTACATAGCCAAGAAAAGTACTAGGCTACTCTCCAATAACTTTGAAGGTTCACTGGAACGGCATGAATTGGTGGATGTTACTGAGAAGTGGCAGCGGCGAATCAGTTATGGAGAATGGTTGGTCCAACGCGATGGTTCCATCAAAGCGGTAAATGTTCCAGAGCATGGTCATGGCCCGGTACTGACGTTTTTGGGACCCATCAAAAACGTAACGATCCAGTGTGAATTTCAACTCCCCACCCAGGAAGGGCCCGACCGGCATTTTCGAATTTTCCTCGATCACCCGGATTATCGAGGGCATACCATCCAGGCATGGGCTAACCTTAGCACCACCTTTCGTCCCGAGGGCATAACCCTCCAACACATCCGGAAGGACAAAGATGGGAAAACCGTGGAAGATATTGAGTTCGGTCAGCGAGACTTTCCTCTGAAGCCTGGGGCATGGTATGAAATGCGTCTGGAGCTATTTGGCGATCTGGTACAGGTCACCGTAGACGGTGTAAGTATCCAAGGAAGGCATACTGCACTCGATGTGGAAAAATTCAAAATTGGTTTGAATTTCGGAAAAGCCGGAGGGGCAATCCGCAATTTTAGAGTGTGGCAAGCTGTGCCAAAACGGTAAGATACCTTTAGTACATTTTCATGAATCAACGCCTGACCCAAAAGCTACTAGTCTGCCTCTGCATTTTCGGATTCTGGAACTTCCTGTCTGCCGCCGAACAGCCCAACATCATACTCATCATTGGTGACGACATGGGATTTTCGGACATCGGTAGCTATGGATCCGAAATCGATACGCCCAATCTCGACAAGCTGGCCTATGACGGGCTGCGATTCACCCAGTTTTATAACATGGCAAAGTGCGAGCCCTCGCGCAGCTCCCTCTTCACGGGACGGTTCTTGCCGGGAAAACACATTGAGAACGCTATCCCCTTCTCCCAGCTGATGCGTGATGCAGGCTACTACACTGCTATGGTTGGGAAAGAGCATTTCATTTCCTGGGTGCCGGCGCGATGCTTTGCAGTCAACAGCTTCGATGATTCCTTTGTGTTTTGGAAAGACAACCCCTTCTTTGTGCCACCTACCGGTCAGTTCCAGTATCCCTTCCGTTTAAACGGCATTAAAGTTCCACCCTCGGAAATGGACGTCCGAAAGCACCCCTTGTTCAAAACGGATGTGATGACCAATTACGCCTTGAAGTTTCTCGACAAAGCAAACGATAGCCGAAAACCCTTTTTCCTCTACCTTCCTTATCACGTGGCACATTTCCCGCTCCAAGCCCGTAAGGAGGACATAGCCAAATACCGCGGCAAATACAAAGTTGGCTGGGACAAAATCCGTGCAGCTCGTTTCGAACGACAAAAAGAACTCGGCGTCATTCCCGCCAACGCGAAGCTCAGTCCACCGGAAGACAATATCAATAAATATCGTGGTCCTTATCGTGGCAATATATACAAATATCGCCCATGGGATTCCCTGGATGCGGAGGAACAAGATGAGCTCGACCTTGAGCAGGCTGTCTTCGCCGCCATGATCGACCGGCTCGATCAAAACATCGGTCGCATACTTGAGAAGCTAGATCAAATCAAAGAACGGGAAAACACCCTGATAATCTTTTTCACCGACAATGGATCCTGCCCCTACGACTCGAATGTGGATTTTTCCATTCCGCCCGGTGGACCGGACTCCTACCGCACCTTGTCTGCCGCTTGGGCGAATGTGGGTGACACCCCATTCCGCTACTATAAACAATATGGTCATGAAGGTGGCGCTCACACCCACATGATTGCCAATTGGCCGGGAGTGATTGAGCCCGGAATCAACCATGATTTAGCTCACCTAACTGATATTTATCCTACCATGTTGGAACTTGCGGGTACCGAGTATCCGGATACGTTGGAAGGCAACCCCACGCCGGCGCTCGATGGGGAATCCATCGTACCACTTTTAAAAAACGAAACGCGCGCTGAGCCCGACATCATCGTATCGGGGCACACAGACAGATTTCGCATGGTTCGGGTAGGCGACTGGAAACTTGTTAAAGTTAACGATGGTCCCTGGGAACTTTATAATCTCAAGGAAGACCCGACCGAGTTGAACAATCTGGTCAAAGAAAACCCGGCAAAAGTTGAGGAATTGATTCAGGCGTACCAGGATTATTTGCAAACTTAGGGACGGAGGCGGCTTGCAAGAAGCGCATACGTTCATAAAGGATCGCGGTATAATACCGCCTACAAAAAACGGCAAAGCGAGGACAAGTCTTCGCAAAGCTTCGACGAGGCAGGCGCTTTTGCCCTAGCAATATTCCTTCAAAAGGTACGTGTCCGGCCCATAAGGCTTGGCGAAGACTGCCCCCTGCAGTGTGTTTTCAAACATCTGGATGTTACAGCTCCTCGATCATAATATCTTTATACCAGGCCTCAGTCGGTGCTCCACTGTGGATCTGCACGGCGATGATTCCCTCTACGGGAATTTCGTCTACCGGTTCGTGCCAATCGACCGTTTTGTGGCCGTTGAGCCAGAGCTGGATGCGTCTGCCCTCACAGCGAATCACATAGGTATTCCATCCATCAAAATTGATATGCTCCTTCAACTTATCCAGATCGGGACCTTGCAGAACTTTGCGCCGGCGGGACTCATCATACAGCGCGCCCCAAAAATTGCCACCCATGTCGGCCTGGTAACCGATGACTTCGTGATGGTTGGGGATACGCTCGGTACGTATCTGAATGCCGGCGTTGGCTCTCTCCCCTACCAATTTGAATTTCAGTCGCAGCTCAAAATCGCCGTAGCGTTTTTTCGTACTGAGAAATTGATTCTTGGGAATGGGCGTTTCGAGATTCCCTCCAACAATCGCTCCGTCTTCGATCCTGAATGAATCCAGAGGACCTTCCCAACCTTTAAATGACTTTCCGTCAAACAGGGGTACAGATTTGGCCAGTATTAAAGGAGTGAGGGCGGCAACGAAAAAAAGAGTAATGAAAATTTTCATGCTTCATCCTTAAACAAGGGATTGGAGGTTGCCCAGCAAAGAGTACACGTGTTTTGCTGGTGAAAAGAAACCGCCTAAAACAATGTTTATGAACACGTTTCGCCTATCGATTCTTTCAACGCTACTCGCGGCCTCGAATCTAGTGGCATAATCCTTTAATGAAAAAACGGTGGAGGTCTCCAGCGAAGTGGAAGGCAAACTGCTAATCCCGGTAAAAGATAAGGTTCAAGATGCAGTCCTGATAATGCACGGCTTCAATGATCATATGGATGGTGTGGGTAATCTCCAGAAGCAACTTGAGAGATCAATTGGGCCAACCCCGTACTAAAGAACGAAATGAGGCATTGAAAAAAGTGATCACGGAAGGAAGTGCCGTGTTTGAATCTTGGGTATCCATCACCTACACGCGCGAGGCCTATGTGAGTTGGATTGGTTTCGAAGCCGAGGATTACCTTCCCAATTATGAAGGAGCATTTCTTGGAATTCGCGGTACGGATGACATCCTGCCCCTCTACAAGCCAGAATGGATGGAAATCCTCCCAAGCAAAAGAAAAGCCTACCACGTCCTGGGAGACGCGGACCACATATTCAATGTCCTCGAACCTGATAAAAGTCAGGGTGACATCGTCGTCAAACTGACGGTCGACTGGTTTATAGATACCTTGAAATAAACCCGGTTAGATTAAGACCGTGATTTTTCTCGCCAAAACTTTGGGCATTCTCACAGTCGGCCCCTCCAATGCCTGATAAAACCCTGAACCGTTTTCGAAAAGTCGCCATCTGGGAGGGCACGTCCTTTCTGGTACTTCTGCTCGTCGCCATGCCCATCAAATACGGATTGGGAAATCCCTGGCCTGTCAAAGTGGCCGGTTGGGCTCACGGAATTCTTTTCGTGGCCTACGTCCTATTTCTATTCCAGGCTATTACCGAGTATAGCTGGTCATTTAAAAAATCGCTCCTCGGATTTATAGCTTCTCTTCTACCATTCGGACCCTTCATCTTCGACCGTAAACTAGAACGGGAATCCACCGCCGCAAACCTGGTGGACGCTACACTCAAAGAGTAGCATAACCTCCGGCTTTTGAGGTTCCGCGGATTGAGCAATAGACGAACGGATAAGCATAGATCACACCTCCGACCAGTACCGTTAATTCGTACTGAAATGAAATCGCTCAGCTCAGTACCGAGTTCTCTAGAGGGTTACAATGGAAACCCTGCGGCAGCCGTCTTCGCCAAGCAGGCTTCGCCGAGCCAAGGAGACCGCAGGGAATGTCTAGCGGATTCATGTCCCTCTTTTGCTAAGCTTTGAGAACTTCAAAGCGCGGGATAGGTCACTTCATAGGCAGAGGGCGGTGGTTTCATTTTGTAGGTGGATTCCGTCTACTGGTAAATCGAGCACACGTAAAACAAACAGAGGCTCCATGACTTCGAGTCACTTACCAAAGTCTCCACGTAAACTTGTTATTCCCCGGTGCTTGCGTCGGGGTTGCTGACAGATGGGAATGTTTGAAAACCGAATGTTCTTCATAGCTGTAGGAGGGGCTTTATGCCCCGATTTCATCGTACAACCTCGGAATGATCGGGGCATAAAGCTCCTCCTGCAAATGAGTTGTATTTAATGGTAAAAGGTCTGGGCGGTATTCAGTCCTTCCTACAAGGAGATTTGCGCAATGATCGTGATTTATGTATTTAAATACCCCACTGCTTGCGGAGGGGATATTTATCAGAAACTATTGGTTGAATCACTGGACGCCACTACTCATCAATCGGGTTTAACCTGTTTTACGACTAATGGGAGGCTCCAGATCCAAAGATCTCTGCTTTAGCCACTGTATACCATAGCTTTACAATATATGTAAAATACATCTCCTCCTATTTCCAAAGTGAATAAAACACTCTAGACGCCGTCACAGTTAAAATCGCGATTCTAAAGAACTGGTCGGTATGAAAGAAATTGTTGGCATTCTGGGAGGGATGGGGCCATTGGCCTCGGCTGAATTCCTCAAGACGTTGTATGAATTCAATATGAGGGATAAGGAGCAGACGTCGCCTCACTGCATCCTTTACTCAGATCCGTCTATTCCTGACAGAACTGAAGCCATACTGAGCGGCCAAACAAATGAGGTTTTTAAGCACATTCTCCATGGACTCGAAGTACTCGAAAAACTGGGAGCCGCCCACTTCATACTTACTTGTATTTCTGCCCATTACTTTCTTTCAGAATTTCCGGCAAAGATCCGCGAATCCATAATATCCCTGGTCGAAGTATCACTCAAAGAAGCCAATGCTTTTCCTGGCCGTTGTCTCCTGCTTGCCACGACCGGAACGATCCAAGCTGAGATTTTCCAAAAACATCCTTTATGGCCGGAGCTAGGAGGCAAATTGCTTCTTCCTAATGATGAAGATCAAGAGAAGATTCACCAACACATTTATAAACAAATAAAGCTAAATCGGGGCACCATAAATGAATCCCTTCTGCAAGCGCTGAAGGAAAAATACGAGGTGGATGCATTCGTAGCCGGATGCACCGAGTTCCATATGTCCAACAAGACATTGTTGGCTTCGGAAAACCCGAGCCTGCGATTTATCGATCCGCTCTACACAATTGGACGTGAGTTACCCAGTCTGATGCGACCGGGTATGTCAGAACAATCTTAACATCTGAGTCGACTAAATGAAAGCCGGTACAGCACCTACAACTCGACCTTCCAGCACCCTGCTTCAGACCTTTCAGGAAAGCTTTTCGACTCACACAAAAAATTGTGCGATCGATGCACCCGGCAAATCAATTTCCTATGCTCAATTGGATTCCTGGATCCACGAGATAATCAAAAAAATTCGACCGGCCTTACGCGGACAAACAATTCGAATCGCAGTACTCTCTGACCAGCCGTTGGACTACATCCCAGCAATGCTGGCTTGCTTTCGCCTCGGCGCGCTCTATGTGCCCATAGACCCGAAAGCACCCGCCCAACGGTTGAATCAGATTCTGGAGGAAGTTGCTCCATCCATTCTCTTACTGGGAAACCTGGAATACGAAGCAGATATTTTTTCAGACTATTCAATGGTTCGACTGCCTCGCTACACCGGAAAAATTTCATCTGAAGACCCGTTACCGACATTAATTGAAATCCCAGAAGATGGTCCCGCATATCTTTTTTATACCTCGGGTTCGACAGGAAAACCAAAAGGTATCGTGGGAAAACTCGCCAGTCTCGACCACTTTATTAACTGGGAGAGCTCCGCCTTTGGTCTGGATAGTAATAGTCGCATTAGCCAATTTACCACGCCAACCTTTGATGCTTTCCTCAGGGACGTGTTAACACCTCTAAGTGTTGGCGGGACGATCTGTATTCCACCCCAACGCCCCACGCTAATGGGAGCCGAGGCTCTCTGGAATTGGATAGAAGAAAAGGAAATTTCTTTGGTGCACTGCGTTCCTTCCCTATTCTCTGCATTGCTTGAGGGATCATGGAGCGATCGAAAGTTACCTGCGCTCAAAAACATTCTACTTGCAGGGGAGACGATACCGCTCGATCACGCCAGAGCCTGGATTTCCAATTTCGGAAACCGCATCCAACTCGTGAATTTGTATGGTTCAACCGAGACCACAATGGTAAAGCTGTATCACCGTATTCAATTATCGGATATCGAAGAAGGTTTCATACCCGTGGGCAAACCCATGCCCGAAACCGAAGTGTTCGTACTTAGGGATAATGGACAGACGAGTAAACCCGGAGAGGTAGGAGAAATCCACATCGCCACCGATCATCGTACGCTCGGATACTTTGAGCAACCCGAGGCCACTGCCAAAGTTTTCAAGGCTATCAATTACACTCCAATCCTGGCCTACGCATCCGGAGATCTGGGCACCCAGCTCCCAGACGGAAACATTCGCTTGTTTGGCCGAAAGGACCGGCAAGTAAAAGTGGGTGGTGTTCGAATAGAACCCGAAGAAATAGAGCAGGCTCTATTGAAACATCAGGCCATTCATGCTTGTGCGGTCACTACCCAGGAAACCCTGGGAAACACCGGAAACCTTATTGCCAAAGAAGCTGTGCAAAAAGCCGCACTACCGGATGGTACAGCAATCAGCCTCGCCGCCTATCTGGTTCTTGGCGAAGAGACTTCTTTAAGCTCTATTCGAGAACTATTAGCTGACCTCTTGCCAACGCCAGCTATTCCACGCTCATTTTTTTCAATTGATAAACTGCCTCTCAATTCCAACGGAAAAGTTGATTATCGTGCGCTCAAGTCAGCGGAAAACTCAGTGCCAATAAGGGACTGTGGTTATGAACCTCCTGCAACGGAAACAGAAAAGACTGTTATTAGCATTTGGGAATCTATTCTCCAATTTCCAGGAATCGGCAGGGAGGATAATTTCTTAAGCCTGGGAGGAGATTCCTTGAAAGCCATGCAGGTAGCCAATCGCCTGCAAAAAGAAATTAAAAGAGATATTCGAATAACCGATCTTCTCAAACAACCCGTTCTGAAAAACTTTTGCCGGATTGTTGATGAACGTGAACAAACCTCGAACACCCCAGATGAAGGCAGATGGGGCGACCTGACGAACGAAACCGGGAAGCAATTTCCTCTCACTCAGGCGCAAAATGGGCTATGGTTTCTCTGGAAAATGAATCCCGAAAGCGCCTACTACACCTGCCAGGGAATTATTCATCTCAAGGGTCGCTATAATCCGAACGCGCTGAAAGAAGCCTGGCATGTTCTTTTAAAGCGCCATGATATACTTCGAGTTCGTTTTGCTAACGTCTCCGGAAACCCGGTACAGTCATTTGTCGAAGAAACGGTGGCGATAGCACCTCTCATCAATCTGGACCACCTTGCTATAGATGATGCCGTCCAGGTTATCAGGGATCATGCCAAAAAAGATGCCAAAACTGCCTTTGACCTGGAATCGGA
>JAPUIL010000325.1 GCA_027297085.1 Verrucomicrobiota bacterium
TCCTATCCTCGCCGGTTCGAGTCGCGAGGCGGCCTCAACGATTCCTTCAGCAATCCTTTTCTTGAGAAACTCCCGATACTCCAAGTCAGAGTTACTCTGGAATGCAGGGGTGCTGCAGACTGCAGTGTGGGTGTGAGTGGCCGAGGCGAGAATGTTCTCTATGGGAATGCCGGTTTCAGCAGAAGCTTTCTTTTTGGCAGCATCGAAGATCTCCCGCGGGATCATGCAACTGTCGCAGGTGGCAAAAGCGATTCGGGTATCCCCGTTGTCGAGTACCAGGCAGCGCGCGTACAGGGGATCATGGGCTGAAATGGCCACACGCGGAGTCATACTGCCGGCGGATTCAACGGGAAAATTTTTGGGTGTAATGTCTATGGCGAACGAGCCGGCACGCAGGATTTTCTTTTCGGCCGCGAAGGTGAGGGCAGCCGATAACAGCCACAAAAAAAATATTCCTACTGCTATTCTAGATATGATACTTAGTAATTTCATAAAGACTCTGGCGGCATTGCTGGAAGCAATTGCCCTAACTTTAATGGCGAATTGGTAGGGCAATCGCGTCCTCGCGATGCCGTCTTATTTTCAAAAATCTAACATTTCCTTGAGAATTCACTACTCCGTTCAATTCCCCTTCTTCAGTTCTTCGAGAAGTTCGAGAATAGTGTTTCGGATTTTAGGCTCGGCGTTTACGGCCAGCAAACTGGAACGCGCGGGCCAGGATTCGTAACCACCCAAACGGTGTTGGGCAGGAGTCGGCAGGTAACCATCGGCACCGTTTGCCAACTCAATAGTAAAGGTGGCGTCGAAGGGACTGCGTTTTTTAATGGCCAGACCGGTCTCGGCAAACGTTTCGCAGGGAGAGGACGCAATAGCGAGGTCGCCAATGCGGATAGCTTGAACGACAATGGGGATTTCGTCCGGATATTTTGAAAGTGCCAGAGTCTCGCGAGCATATACCTGGGGACGTGTAAGCTTTTTTGCGGGATCGACTCCTCGTTTTTTCGATAGCTCCCTTGCCCACTCGATTTGTCTTTGGCTGGGTTTTCGGACAGCTATAAGGAGTTCCCGCTGGACCATGGAAATTGTGAGATTGGATTGGTATTTGATGTGCGGGTACAGTTGATAAACGTCGTCGGCAATAGCATAGGCCACTTTTTGCATCCTTTCCCAGGGAGCAAATTCTTCGCGAGGTTTTGAAAAGTCATTCGCGTTCACATCTCCACTAGTACCATTCGACATGATACCTACGAATGGCGCTGCTGATAATCCGGAACCTGCCGATCGCTTTTCCCAATCGGACATTAATAACTCCTGTATGCGATTGGCGAATACAGCAAAGTAATCCGCACTCACGTGTCCACGCTGGTATCCGCCAATGTAGTGGAGACTATAATTTGCAAGTAGCGCCAAGGGCCGTCCATCGAGGTGCTGAACGGACAGCACAGATATCTCCGGGTCAACAGGTCCCGCCGGTTTAATAAGTCCTTCCCTTCCTGGATTCATTCTTACGGTATCCCCTGATTTGCCAAAAGGATTGGCCATGTCGGAGCCGGGTTCCATAAGCCAGCGCCGGTTAAAAACAAAATCCGGTTTTTCGAAACTCGTCCAACCAACCTGGGCAGGAGCAAGATTCACAACAGCCCGCTGCACCGCATCGGCTATGCGGCGAGCCAAGAATGGTTCGTATTCCACATTAAGTGGATTGTCGGTCAAGCCAGGCACCACACGCGGAGTAGCGTGAGAGTGAGTTGCCGAGATAAGCACTCGATTTGCCGGAATACCGCTGTTTTTTTCTATGAGCGATTTGGCATGATCGTAAATCGACCGATCAATCATAGTGCTGTCGCAGACAACCATAGCCAATCGGATTTCTCCATCGTCTAAAACCAAACAACGGACATGAAGTTCATCGTGGATCTGGATGGCAGGGCCGTTTTGTGAGATAGTTCCATCAAGCGAGGTGCCGAGAAAAGGCGTGATGTTGCTGGTGGCTGCTCCTGCTCTTAATACGGATTGGGCGTCGAGTATTGGCGCAGCGCCACAAAGTATCAGGACAACTATTCGGAGGTAATATTTAGCTTTCATTGTGTGGTCAGAAAAGAAATTAGGTCGGCCATTTCGGTTTTGGAAATTACACCCTCCAGCCCGACGGGCATCAAGGATGAACCCGTGGTTTCGATTTTGACAATTTCGTTCCGCGAAACGGTTTCGGCAAAACCACCAGGCAGTTTAATTTCGAGGGCCGATGCGGTCTCGGCTGCAATGAGACCGGTTAGGGTGCGACCATCTCTCGTTTCGACGGTGTAGACAGACCAGCGTTCTTCGACCGCGCGGTTGGGATCAAGAATGTCAGATAGTAACGCGTCGGGTAGCTTGAAACGCACGTCGCCCAAACCAGGTCCAACTTCTACCCCGGTGTCACCAATGCGATGGCAGGTGTTGCAGGCAGCTTTTTCAAAAACTTGCCTTCCTTGGTTGGGATCTCCCGCATATTCACGGAGAGCCGCAGAATAATCGGCTATGACAGCCGCTCGATCTTGATCAACCGTACCGAACAGCTCGATGGCCAGGTCTCTAATTTCTTTGTTTTCCCGGCGGCCCATACGCCACCTTTGGAACATCGGCATGAGTGCCGGGCTAATCTCGCCTTTTTTCATGCGCTGCATCAACAGAAAGGCCGTATCTTCACTAGCCGTTAAAATTTCCAAAGCTTCTTTTCGAGGTATCGGACCCAGCAATGCCCAGTGATCAAAAAAGAACTGAGCAACTTCATGCCGGTTCTGGCGAGACAACATCTGGCAAGCCGCGATCTGGATTTCGGGTGGTTCTGTCTGGTCGATGAGTTGCCGGGCAACTGCAAATACTTCCCCTTTTCCTTGTTCGCGAACCAGGGGAAGAGACATGAGTCGTTCCTCCACAGGTCGTGCCCGATTTAGAACCAGGGTTGTGGCGGATTCCAAAGTGGATTGGATGCCTGCCAAGTCGTCTCGAGTAAAGGGTGAGGGAGGTCCATCGATAAGCGCCTGCACGGATTTGGCGGATAGTAAACTTCTCCTCAAACCGGTCGATAGCCCTTCCACTATAGCAGCATCCGTTGACCTGAATCGATTAGGTATTACCTGCGAAACGATTTTCTGTAAACCTGGAACATCCCCGCGAGCTGCTGTTTCCGCGGTAAACTCACGCAGGAAATCGGAAAGGTCATCCGAACTTACTCCCGGAATTCCATCACCCGCATTCCTCCGTTTAAGAACCGCAGTTACCATATCACTTCCGTGCGGATTTTCGGCACTGAGAATGGCATTCCGGATCCAGGGATCTGCCAGCCCTTTTTGCGTCAACAGAGTCATGTGAGCCTCAGTCAAGGTGGCAGGGTCAACTCCTGAAGAGCCAAGCGCTAGTGTAGCCAGAAAGCTGATACGCGCATCCCCAGCACCGACGAGTTCTAAAAGTATATCCGCATGGACGTTCGGATCTGCCAGAGCGATACCATTTTCTACCACACGTGAATCAAAGCTGGAGAGAGCTTCCCCAACGTATGTATTTTTTAAAGCTCCGAGAGCGTGCAGTGTCCAGAGAGCGTGGACTCGACCAACGTTTGAGGAAGTATCCAGGAATACTTTTTCAATCGCGCCAATTACCTCCGTCGCTTGCCGTTCAACCAAAAGCCTTTGGGCATGGATCCGCTGCCACGAGTTTTCGTTGTCCAACAACTTGACCAGCTCGGCATTAGACTTCGGAAGCGCCTGGATATTTGGAAGAGTAGATCCCTTGGGAACGAGACGCCAGATCCGGCCGTGGTCGAGCCCGGCCCGCATGTAATTGGTTTCGAGAAACACATCCGGGAAAAACTTCGAGTGATCGATAAAACGTCGATACATGTCGCAGATGTAAAGTGCTCCGTCGGGTCCGCTCCGGATCTGCACCGGCCGGCACCATTCGTCGGAAGAGGCCAGGAAATCGCGCTTTTCGCCCACCCGTTCCGCAACAAAGCTTGCACCGTTTGGAAGCAGCCGATTGCGAGTAACCAACTGTGCTGTCGGCTCGCATACAAAGATATCGCCCAATAAATCCGGCATCAGGTCCCCGCGATAAACACCCAGACCACAAGCAGCGGTGTGAGTCCCCAAATGGGCGGCCGCGGTTGTATGGCTGATGCGGATAGGCCAAACCGGTGCGCCCGGTGCTTGAATGTCTTCATATCCCTGAGTGATGGCCGCGAAAGGATTCCGCTCCACAGCGGAAGCAGGCATTACCGCAAACATAACAGGATTTCGATTGCTGCAGAAAAAACGCCGTCCCCAATCATCGAAAGAGCCGCCGAACTGGCCCTTGCCGGTAGATTTTGTCATCTCTTCCACGCGTGGATCATAGCGCAGGTCCCAACCGCGAAAGGGCAATATGGATTCGGGCGAATCGAACGGGTAGATCTCTTTCCCTTCCAACCCATTGTTGAGGTAGATGGCATTATCGAGCCCCCAGCGGGGGGCAGACACTTGGAGTTGGTTGTGTCTCGGTTCGTCGGAAATGAAAAGCGTCCGCTTTTCGTCCGCAGATCCATCCCCATCAGTGTCTTTAAGAAAGAGAATGGCGGTGCGGGTTGTGATCAAAAGACCGCCGTTCATCGGGAGCATACCTTGCACATGGTCCAGGTTGTCAGCCCAGGTGGTTGCTTGATCCATCCGCCCGTCCCCATCCTGGTCGAAGAGCAGGCGGATCCTAGAAAGCAACGGTCCTGCCTCGGTTGGCAGCGGGTAGTCACCCATCTCGGCAACAAACATCCGACCCTGTTCATCCCAGACCACGTCCACCGGATCGCACACAATCGGTTC
>JAPUIL010000326.1 GCA_027297085.1 Verrucomicrobiota bacterium
TTGAAGAGCTGGATACGGATGAGGATGGCATGCCGGACAATTACGAGGAACAGCATGGCCTGGCCAAGGATGTAGACAATGCAGACGACGATCTGGACGGCGAGGGAGCTTTCAATTTTGAGGAATATGCGGCGGGGACGCTGCCCGACGATGCCAATTCCGTTTTTAAAATTTCTCTATCCGAGTCGGGTGAATTCACCGCTACGGTTGAACTTGTTATTCCCCGATGCTCGCATCGGGGAATAACATTTTTAAGGGTATCGGGTTCATTGGACCAGCATCCCGGGAGAAGTCTATAGGGTGGAATCTTCCACGAATAGGAAAGACTGGGCTCAACACTCGGCAACGCCTGAAGTGACCGCCACTCAGGAAACCTCCATGATGACCATCAATCTGGACTCAATCGAGACGAGTCGTTTCTTTCGAGCTCGAAAGAACGGCCAATTGGAATACCCCGGTTTCGATTTATCCAATTGTTTTGAGACTCATACCTTTTGCAGGGCAGGGGAGTTCTCTTCCAGGTAAGCAGCAATAGCCTGAAAATCATCGAAGTTATTCCACACCAGCTGCAGAAATTCTGCTGGATGGAGATTATGAAGTTCTAGAAATTCTCTGTCTCCACCACAGTCATACATGATATCGGGATCCAGTTGGCCAAGAAGTTTGTTTTGCGCTTTTTCAATGATGCGTGGCAACCAGCGGATACCGTTGATTTCCCCATCCTTCGGCGTGTATTCATCCATGGATGGAATGGTGGTGCTGGGCAAACCCTTCATGACGAGTTTGAAATAATTGAACCGTATGGATTGGACCGACCAGAAGGTTTCCCAATCGGGAGCGCCGTAACGTATGTAATCGTCCGTAAAGTCATATACATCCTGCTGATTGGCACCAATACTCGCCAGAAAAGCTTGATCTTCATCGGTAAGGTAAGCGCCTGGCTCGCGGCCTCCTGACTGGTAATCGTCGTATCCTTTTTGCCAGATTTCTTTGAGCTTAGTATGAAAGGTATAATGTTCCATGGATCTAAGTATGTTTGGTTGAATAAATGGATTTAGTAAATCTTTTCGAATTTAAGGCGCAGTTCTCACGGAGTGGAGATGCTGAGATTGACGACTGAAAGGTGAGGGCGCACACCTACGTGCGTAACCAAGCCTAGAGGGACAGAACACTCAGCATGTCGGTCCGAGGATGGATGCAAAACTGATATCTAAAGGCTGAGAATAGCATTAAGAACTTTCAATGAATTTCTTTATTCACCGATCCTTGCGTCCATCCGGTGAGGACGGCGGCTTAGCGAGATTAAAATCAATCAGGCGCTTAAACCGGTCGACTTTGGCCACCACCACTTGGATCGTTTGGCCTACCCGAATGCGTTTCTTAGTGCGGCGTCCGAATAGTTCCGTGCCGTCGTGGCTCACTACATAGAGGTCGTCTTTAAGGCTGGAGGTTGGCAAGAGTCCAAAGACCAGGGATTCCTTAAGTTCGACAAACATGCCGTGATTTTTAATTTCCAGGACTGCGGCATCGAAGATCGTTCTTTCCGGTTTATCCACTTCTCGTTCAAAAAACTCCAATTGCTTGATTTTTACGGATTCCCGTTCGGCTTCGGTGCTGTTTTGTTCTCTGACTGTCACGTGTTGCGCGATGTCCACCAGTTTGGATTGCTTGTAGTGGACGGATTGTCCCGGCAGAGGATCCTGGTGTTTTATTTTTACCAGGTAGTTTTCAAAGATCCTGTGAATAATGAGATCTGAATACCGGCGTATAGGGGAGGTGAAGTGAGTATAATTACTTTTGTGGAGCCCATAGTGCCCCAGTGGTTCCGCCATGTAACACGCCTGGCGAAGCGCTCTGAGGAACTGGATACGTAGGGTATATCCATAAGCGTGTGACTTGATGGCCTGGAGAAGTTTTACCACCTCGCGCTTGCTGTTCAGGTCGCCCGTGTTCAGGCCGTAGGACAACATGGTCTCTGAGAGCTCATAGAGCTTCTGTTCGTCCGGTTTTTCATGCACCCGGTAAATAGCGGGAAAATTGTGTTTCCGGAGTTCACGGGCCACCGCATCGTTGGCAGCCAACATAAATTCTTCGATTAACTGGTGGCTCTCGTCATTCTCGACCCGTTCCATGCGGTCGGCATAACCTTCCTTGTCGACGTAGATTTTCACCTCGGGCATATCGAGGTCCAGGCTTCCTTTGGCAAAGCGTTTTTGACGAAGCTTTTCGGCGATCGACCAGCAAGAACGGATGGCCTTTTGCAAGTCGGCCAGTTCCTTTTTGGGCAGTTCTTTTAGTGCACGCCCGGTGGATCCGGTTTGATGTTTCGGTGGAAGTGGTAAATCCCGGGCCGCTTGCAGATTGTCTTCTTTCAACAAAGTGTAGGCCTGTTGGTATGTCAGGCGTTTTGTGCTGCGTATATAGGAATTGGCATAGTCCACCCGGCGGATCTTTCCATCGGGCGAAAAGGTAAACAGCACACTTTTGGTTAGGCGGATGACGTCCTCCTTCAAACTGCACAAGCCGTTCGAAAGTTGCTCGGGCAACATAGGGATCACAGTTCCCACCAAATAGGTGGAGTTTCCGCGGTTCTTGGCTTCGTTGTCCAGGCGTGTTCCCGGCTTAACGTAGGCTCCTACATCGGCGATGTGCACCCCGATTCGAAGTTTTCCCTGGTCCAGATATTCAACCGATAAAGCGTCGTCGAAATCCTTGGCATCATCCGGATCAATCGTGAAAGTAAAACGCTGTGTGAAATCCCTTCGGCTCTGGAGGTCATTTTTCTGGACGGTATCAGGGAAGTTTTTAACTTCGCTAATTACTTGCTGGGGGAATTCGGTCTCGAGATTGAACTTCCGCAAAACACCCTTGTATTCAGCGCCGGGAGAGAAGGTTTTACCCAGGAGCTCGATCATAGAGCCCTCAGGACTCACATGCCGATCTTTCCAGACTTCCATCTTGACCAGGACCTTGTCGCCCACCACCGGAGCTGGACTCAATCCACTGGCTTTTGGAGGTTTGACCACAATGTCCATGTGGATGAGAGGGTTGTCAGGAACGACATACCAAAAGTACTGAGCCTTGCGCAGAGTACCTACTATGTTCGGGTTTTTGCGTTCGACTATATTTATGACCTTACCAGTGGTTTCTTTTTCCTTCGAAAGTCGACGACCTCCCTTGCGACGACCGTAAAGCCGTTTGGGAGTAGTCATTCGCCGTAAGATAACTCGATCACCGTGGAGGGCTAATCCGGTGTCTTCCGAACGAATGGGAAGTGGGTCGGGGCGTTTGCCTCCGGGTGTGGTTTCGGGAAGAAGAATAGCGCTGCCACTTTGCCGGAATCGAATGATCCCGCTCAGAAGATCTGCATCATTAGGCAGGCAAAAACGACCTTTCTTGATTCGGACGATTTGTCCCATGGAAAGTAGTTTCCCCAATTCTTCATCCAGTTGTTTCCGGAGAAATTGATTTTGAATACCCAGGGCTCTGGCAATCGCATTGGCTGGGAGTGGGGCATAGTCAGGAGAACTTAAGAGTTCTAAAATTGGCTTTTTGTATTTCATAAAATAGTGGTGCTTTTGCTTGGCTAATGAGGATTCATTACTCAACTTAGCCGGCATGAAAATAGTTCACATCAGTAGTGAACAGGTCCCTTTTATTAAAACTGGAGGCTTGGCGGATGTTGTAGGCGCATTGACTCATCATACTGCTCGTCAGGGCCACGATGTTGTCAGTTTTCTTCCGCTCTATCGTGTTATTCGAGAGTCGGAACCTTTTAAAAAGGCTCGGAAATTGCATTCCCTTGCGGTTAAGGTGGGAGATGAAACCTTGTTGGGTGAGGTTTATAAGCTGAAGTTGGGTAAGCACTTGGATCTTTATCTAATCGGTAGGGACGAATTCT
>JAPUIL010000327.1 GCA_027297085.1 Verrucomicrobiota bacterium
TCTGGACGCTGGACACTTCCACCCTACCGAAACGATCGCTGACAAGATTTCGTCGGTTTTGCTTTACGTGCCACAGCTCTTATTGCACGTCAGCCGCGGTGTGCGCTGGGACAGCGATCATGTAATTGTTTTAAACGACGACCTTCAAGCGATCGCCCGTGAATTAGTGGTCGGCGAGTATCTGGATCGTACCCATGTTGGCCTCGATTTCTTTGACGCCAGTATCAATCGTGTAGCTGCCTGGTCCATTGGCACCCGCAATATTTTGCGCGCGCTGTTGATCGCACTTCTCGAACCAACCAAAAAATTAAAAAAGGTTGAATTTGAAGGCGACTACACCGCACGCATGGCGCTGTTTGAATCCATAAAGTCCCTACCCTTCGGAGCGGTGTGGAACTATTACTGTGAACGCCAGGAAGTACCGGTAGATACGAACCTTCTGGAGCCGATTCGGAAATATGAAAAGTCGGAGCTTTCAAGCAGAAGTTAGGAAGTAGATTGTAAGAGTGATTTTTAAGCTAAGGACCAAATATGAATATCAAAGGTAAAGCAGCAGTAGTAACCGGAGCCAGTCGAGGCGTGGGAGCCGCTACTGCGCTAGCCCTGGCAAAAGGAGGTTGTTCAGTGCTGATAAATTACAGCAGTTCCAAGGAAGCAGCCGAAGCTGTGCGCGGGCAAGCGGAAGCTGAGGGCGTAATGGCAATTACCTTTCAAGGAGACGTGGCAGACGACTCCGCCTGCAGGGAAATGATGCAAGCCGCAGTAGATGCATTCGGGCGGATAGATATTCTGGTCAACAATGCTGGGACAACACAGTTTATCCCCCACCCCGACTTGGAGGCGGTAACGGACGAAGTCTGGTCCCGGATAATGGATGTGAATTTAAAAGGTCCTTTTCAATGTGCCCGTGCGGCCAAGCCCCATATTGAAGCTTCGGGAGAAGGAGAGATTGTTACGGTATCCAGCTCGTCGGCATATAACGGCAGGGGAAGTTGCATTCCTTACGGCACTTCCAAAGCGGCAGTCGTGAATCTGACAATATCGCTGGCGCGAGTGTTTGGCCCTAAAATCCGGGTTAATGCGGTGGCGCCGGGAATCATCAAAGGTGACTGGCTTAAACAAGGGCTGGGAGACAAATACGATCAGGTAATAGCGGAGAAAGAAAGCAAGGCGGTTCTAAAAAATTCCTGCACGCCTGAAGACGTGGCCGATGCGATACTAAGCCTTATTACTGGCTCCGACCTGGTAACAGGTCAGACGCTTTTATGCGATGGTGGGGCTGAGTTAGGGATTTAGTATTTTCCGGGCGCTTCTTTGTGCAAAAGAGCTCGCAGCTCCTTTACTTTTTCGGGGAACTGCTTGGACAGGTCGTTCCGTTCTTGCGGATCTTCGGCCAGGTAAAACAAGTATCCACCTTTGGGAATATTAGTGTTGATGTTTCTATCGATTCTTCTGGCGTCACGATTCTGGCCTTCTGGGATGTATTTCCAGTTCCCCTGGCGAATAGCTAAGTTGCCCGAGCCTTCCTCGATAAGGTAATCGCGCCCGTAAGGAGACTCACCCAATAATGCCGCAAGCATATTTTGACTGTCCGTAGCTGACCCGGCAGGCATCGATTTACCGAGCAGGGCGGCAATGGATGCGAACAGGTCCACCTGGCTTACGATGGCTTCAGAAATACCCGGCTTTATTTTGCCAGGCCAGGAAACGATAAAGGGCATACGCGTTCCGCCTTCCCAACTGCTGTATTTCCCACCAAACCAGGGACCGGATGGATTATGATCGCCGTTACGTTCCACGGCACCGTCCCAATAGCCATCAAAGAGAATAGGACCGTTATCGCTGGAAAGTATGACCATGGTATTTTCCGTGAGCCCATTCTTCTCCAGGGCACCAACAATCTGTTTAACCCCCCAATCAAATTCCATAATGGCATCACCACGTGATCCCAGGCTGGAAGAACCTGCAAAGCGCGGATGAGGAACCCGTGGCACGTGATTGTCGTGTGTGGCAAAGTAGAGGAAAAACGGATGGTCCTTTTCGCGCTCGATGAAGCCCACCGCTTTCTCAACGAAGGTATCGGCCATGGATTCATCGGTAAATCGGGCCTTGTGCCCGCCGGCCATGGTGCCAATACGACTGACGTTGTTGACGATCGTGCCTGAATGTTGCTCATCGGCCTGCAATTTCAGGAGATGCAGGTGAGAAATACCGGTTGGCTCGTCACCTACTTTCTCGCCGTAACTCACCGAAACAGGATCGTTGGGATCCAGATCAACAATGAATCCGTTTTCGATGTAAACAGATGGGACACGGTCGCCTGTCGCGGCAATGTGAAAGGAGTAGTCAAACCCTACTTCCCTGGGCCCCGGCTTTATTTCCTTATTCCAATCCAAAGGCTCAGCCACACTACCTAAGCCCAAATGCCACTTGCCAACTAAAGCGGTCTTGTAACCCTCGTCCCGAAGGAAGCTGGGAATTGTTGGTTGTTTGGTATCAATAATAAGCGGCGCGTTCCCGGGCAGGATTTTAGCCTTTTAATTGCGAAAGGCATATTGGCCGGTCAGCAGAGAATAACGGGAGGGTGTGCAGGTAGCCGCAGAACAATAGCCCGATAGAAACCGCAAACCGCTGGCTGCCAAATTGTCAGTATAGGCAGTGTCTGCTCCGGTACCTCCGTAGCAGCTGAAATCACCATAGCCAATATCGTCGGCATAGATGAACACGATATTGGGTCTGTCGGCTGCGCGAAGGGGTAAAGCCTGAATCAGACCCAGAAGCAGAAAGAAAAAAAGGAATTTAGAAGTCGTTTTCATTGGTGAACGGATCACAGTTTGGCCAAAGGCATCATACGGAAGGAGAAGGATACCTGGCCGGACGGAACGCAGTAGTCCTTCAGCGGATCGGCATCCTGACTCCAACTATTACTACCACCTACTCCCATTTGCATAAGATCCACATTTAGGAAAACTTCCGGCCGCTTGGTCAACTGAAAGGAGTAATCATCCGGCTGTTTCAAAAAGACGAGATGTGATGTAAGAGCACTTGTCTTGGCACAGCCTTTAGGCGGCGATGGAAGGCGCGTCTGCCGGATTGTATTCCTAAATACTGCCCGGTCAAACGGAACGCGGCGACCTTCCAGAAGCTGCGTTTCCCATAAGGACAGATGATCCGATCTTGAGCAGCGGCTCATCTAATACCCTAGGTGCCTGAAGAAACATTTGCCTGAGAACCCTCTTTGATGCTGGCATAGTATTTGGATGGTGGGCAACCAAAGTGTTCCTTAAAACAACGGCTGAAATAGCTGACATCCGAGAATCCCACGTCGAAGGCAATTTCCGTAATATTTCCTACTCCGGCCAGAATTCGCCGGGCTGATTCATTGAGACGCTTTACCTTCATATACGCCGCTGGTGACATACCGGTCAGGTCACGGAACTTTTTATAGAAATTGCTTCGGCTCATACCAAGTTCCTGGGCGAATTGTTCTACGCCGAAGAACTCATCTCCCATAAATTCCTTTGCAACCAGTTCCGCCTTATCGAGAAACTGTTTATCTACACTGCGTATTGCTGCTTTCGAGGGCATCAACCCGTATTCCAGGCGAATTTGCTCCCTGAGCCGTTCTTGCTGCGCAAACAGGTTGTTTATTTTAAGTTTTAAAAGCCGCATGGACACCGGCTTGGCGATATAATCATCAGCCCCCAGTGACAAACCTTTCTCCTCATGATGTTGGGTTTTAAACGCAGTCAGCATAATGATGGGCACATGGCTGGTAACCGGATTACTTTTCAAGTGTTTACAGAGTTCGAAACCACCCTGCTTTGGCATCATAACGTCCGTAATTACGAGATCAGGTACATTTTCTAAAACATAATCCTCTGCAACCAAGCCATCTACCGAAACGGTCACTTCGTACTCTTCTGACAACTCGGATTGGAGAAACTCCAGCACATCCAGATTATCTTCAACAAGATGGATGTGGGACTGCTTTTTCACACTGGATTCGTCTTCATCTTCCTCATTGTCCCGCCCAGATGGATCCAAAGGAAGAGCAGCTGTTTCCTGATCCGTTTCGAAGTGGATATCTGGAGACTCAGCTGGCAACTCGATGGTGAACCGCGTACCGGACGTTCGCCCTGGCACCGGGCTGTCCACTGAAATGGTTCCATTGATAAAATCAACAAGCTCCTTCACCAAAGCCAAGCCGATACCCACGCCTTGTTTCATTTTTCCAGGCTTTTGCGACCCCTGGTAAAATGGCTCGAAAATGTTGGCGATCAGCTCTTTTGAAATACCCTGTCCGTTATCCTCTACACGAAGGACAAGGCGGTCAACCTCTCCAGAATCCGCCTGCCCCCCGGATAATCCTAATGAGATTTCAATGGTTCCGCCGGGTGGCGTGTATTTGATGGCGTT
>JAPUIL010000328.1 GCA_027297085.1 Verrucomicrobiota bacterium
TAGCCACTAATTTGATCTACGAGATTCAATCCACTTTCTCCTTGAGAGTTCCCTTTTGCATATTTCAGGAAAGGTCCACCGTTCGATCTCTTTCCAGGTGGATTGATGAACAAGCGATAAATAGCCCAAGCGAAAAAGAGAAACAACCATTCATAGTTACACCGGTTAAGGTCGAAAGTGTAAGCGAACTGAGCCAAAAATGGCGCACTTTTTTTCTATCTGAAATTGAAGATCCAAGGCGTGCAAATTCGCTGCTAATTGTCAGGGGCATCATTCTGGAAGGCAACTTGAGGCCGAAACTCCTGATTAAAGCGATAGAAGAAGTGATTAACCTCCACGAAAATCTTCGGATCCATGCGATCGAGAAAGATGGACAGTTTTTTCAAAAAATAGAACCCAAAATCAAAATAGATGTACCGAGAATTGATCTGACCGGGTATCCGGCCAGTGAGGTGACGCGTAGAGCGAAAGCCATTTTAACGAAAGAGGGCATTACCAACATTAATATGGGAAACGCACCCCTTTTCAGGAGTAAGCTCATTAAACTGGAAAAACAAAAGTATCTCCTTTCCGCCGTTTTTCATCATGCGATAGCGGACGGCCTTTCTATCGAGTTATTCTACCAACAAACCAGTCAGGCATATAACGACCTGGTCAACAAGAGACCCGTATCTCTCAAGCCTCCCAAAATCAACTACGGCCAGTTCAACAGAAATCTGGAAACCTGGCTGGCACAAGGTAATGGGCAACGAATCACAAGCTATTGGGAAGAAATGCTGCTCGACCTCAAACCCATAAACTTCCCGTTCTTGAAAAAGAAGTTACCCAAAGACCCCGGGTGGAGTGTCTTTGATAATTACGAAATTTTGCCTGAATGGTCAGAACGTATTAAACAATTTACGGATACCCACTCCCTTTCCACATACCTCTTCTTTGCTACCATCACCAAATTAGTTGTGGCTCGGTATACAAATGAAATGGACAGCTATTTGGCCACAGGAATGGATTATCGAGAGGGTCCAGACCAGGCGGAAATATTTGGCAGCCTTTCTAGCGCCGTCCTGATTCGAAACCGCTTGAAGAAAACCAAATCGTTTCTTGAACAGGCGGAAGCTGTTAGAAACGCACTATACCAAGCCCATGATTATAAATACATTAGTACAAGAGACATTCCAACATTGTCCGAAAGCAACAGTCCTAGTATTCACAAGTTAACCGGCCATCTTCAAGTCACCATGGGCCCGGATACCGGCGACACCTTGAACCTGCAAGGCATAAGAAGCACTTTAATCCCCAGGAAAAAGTATAACGCATTATATCGCCTTGGCGTGATAGTTCGGGAGCCAAAAGATCGCCTGCTAGTTACCTTTCGATTCGTCCCATCAATTTTTGTTTCTCACAGCATAGATCGTTTCAAATACAACTTTCAATGGTTCATAAAGCTTGTCTTGGAAAACCCAGATATACTGCTAAATCAACTCCCGGATTTGAGTTCACCTGACCGGTACAAGAAACCTCTTTCCAATCGGGAAAAACAGGAATTTTTCCTCGCTCCAATCGGACCGGAAGGAAAAACGGATTGGGCCGCCCTAAAGAGTCAAAAGCCGTCAACTATAGCTGATAAATCCTACACTGCCAAGGAACTGACTAAGACACAGAATACTATCTGGCAATTATGGACGGAAGTGTTGGCTCAAGAACCGGCGAGTATCGACGAGCCATTTTTTGAGGCAGGCGGACAATCCCTGCATGCGACCCACTTAATCTATAAAATCCAGAATGCGTTTTCGGTACAAGTCCCCTTTTCCATTATCCAGGAACGTTCCTCTATTCGATCTTTGGCCCTCTGGATCGATGAACATCGCAGCGATGAACAATCAAATCATCAAATGCAGCCATTCGTACTAAAATCTCACAATATTGGGAAAGTATACGAATTAAGCCGCCGTTGGCGTGCAGCATTTTATAACGAAATAGAGGATCCGAAGAATACGAGGCTAGTTCTTGTTTCGAGAGCCATACTGTTGAAAGGCCAGCTGAAACCGGATTTCTTGCGCAATGCCATGGAGTATGTCATCAACCATCATGACATATTCCGGAGTTACGCCTTCAAAAAAGACGGACGGTTTTTTGAGAAAATAAAACCCAAAATCCGGCTGGGCATGGAGCGAATTGACCTAACAAACCATTCGCGCGAGGAGGCATTGCGGCGGGCAAAGGCTCTTTTTGAAACCGAGCGCTCATACGGCATCAACATGTACCATCCTCCCCTGTTCCGAGTTAAACTCCTGAAGCTTGAAAATCACCGTTACTTTCTAAGCCTTATCGTCCACCATGCGATCACAGACGCAGTAACACTTGAGCTTTTTTACGAGCAGGTCAGCCGAGTCTATAACGCTCTGATTCGAAAACAACCCGTATCACTACAGGCTTCACCATTCACCGTTCGTCAATTTGAGAAAAGCCGGGAGGAATGGTTAGCCAAGGGAAACGAAGAACGAATCAAAGCATACTGGGAAAATCTCGTCCGAAATATCAAACCAATCGAGTATCCTTTCCTGATCAGAAATCTGCCTGAACAGTTTGATAAAAACGCCCTCGATAATTACGAAATTCTTCCAGATTGGGTGGAACAAATCCATCGTTTCAAGGAGGAACATTCGCTTTCAACCTATAACTTCTTTACGACCGTTATCAAGATGATGGTGGCTCGTTATACCGGGCAACTGGACAGTATTGTTTCAACCGCCGTAGACGGGCGCACCGGACCAGAACAATCCGGTATCGCCGGACATTTAGGATCCAACATCCTGTTTCGAAATCGACTCGCAAAAAAAAGGACTTTTCTTGAGCAGGCCGCAGCTGATCGGCGCGCACTGCAGCGGTCTTTGGAAAACAAAGCCGTCAGCATAATCGAAATTGATTCCATCCGCAAGAATACCGCCCACAGCCTATACAAGAATACCGGCCAACTTCAGATCATCATGGCAGCGGATACTGGTGAAGCGCTAAGGCTGGATGATGTTGTTTGCGCATTCATTCCCAGAAGAACGATACCTTGCTTTACGCGCCTCGGTTTCATTATTCGCAAAACCACGGACCGCATCTTTATAGCTTTCCAATACCCTCAATCTCTATACCTTCCCCACAGTGTCGAACGATTGAAATACAATTTTGAATGGTTCGTTCGTCTGGTTTTGGAGAATCCACAAGTATCCTTGGATCAACTACCCGATTTAAGCAAACCTTCTCATTACAAAAAACCCCTTACCAATTCAGAGAAAAGAGACGCAATTCTAGAGCCTGTCGAGCAAATCGAATATTTGAACTCTTCGCTCGAGGGAACGGTTGAGACGCCAACAACCCTAACTCCAACAGGTAGCGAGAACCTGCCGGATACTCAAAATACTATCTGGGAGTTATGGACGGAGGTTCTCGGCCGGGCCCCAGCTGGTCAGGATGAGGATTTCTTCGAAGCAGGAGGACATTCCCTGCTGGCGGCAAATTTGATTTATAAGATTGAGTCGACTTTTTCACTGCTGGTTCCGTTTAGCACTTTCAAGGAGTTTTCATCCGTTCGATCCATTTCACGGTGGATTGACGAACAACGAAGCGATGAGCAACAACTTGAAAAGAATAAACCGATCCAACTCAAAGCGGTAAAAATCAAAACGATTAGTCCCTTGAGCGTTAAATGGCGAACCACTAATAAGAAGCACATTGAAGACCCAGAGAAAGGGCGGTCACTAGCCATTAGCAGAGCCATACTTTTAGAAGGAAATTTGAAGCCGAACCTCCTGCAGAAGGCCATGGAGCATGCGATTAATCTGCATGAGAGGTTTCGAACTCATGTTGAGGAAATCGAAGGTGAGTTTTTTGAAAAAACAGAACCACGGATAACACTGAAGATACCACGGATCGACCTGTCCAATTTACCTATTACGGAAGCAATGAAGCAGGCAAAAACGCTTTTTGAAAACGAAAGCGCTTCCAATTTTAGTATACACGATTCGCCTCTTTTTAGAATCCAACTCATTAAATTAGAAAAGCACAAATACCTCCTGATTTTTCTGGTTCATCATGCAATCGCTGATTGTATTGCGGTAGAGATCTTCTACAAACAAACCAGTCAAGCCTACAGCGACCTGCTCCA
>JAPUIL010000329.1 GCA_027297085.1 Verrucomicrobiota bacterium
AGTTTATCGATAAATATAAAGAGGACCCCTTCTTTCTCTACGTGGCCTACAACGCGCCGCACGTGCCCTTCCAGGCGACAGACGAAGCCATCGCCCGCAATGATCACATCGAAAACGAGAAACGCCGCACCTATGCGGGAATGATCACCGCCCTGGATGATTCGATCGGCCGTATCCTCGAGAAGCTGCGCGCCCTGGACCTCGAAGAAAATACCATGATCCTTTTCATCAGTGACAATGGTTCACCTACCGGCGCTAAAATGACCCTCGGTTATGTGGACGGAAACAATGATCCCCTGCGCGGAAACAAAGGCACCCTATACGAGGGCGGTATTCGCGTACCCTTCATTGTGCAATGGAAAGGAGGCGGCTTGCCGGAGGGTACAACCTACAACCGTCCGGTTTCATCCCTGGATGTTCTACCTACTGCCCTTGGCCTTGCTGGTGTGACGTCTTCGTCCGAGCTGCCGGGCCTAAATATCCTCCCTTACCTCAAAGGCAATAAACCCGATAAGGATCCGGTCGATGCGCTTTATTGGCGCTACAAAGGCTATCGCGCCGTTCGTGCCGGAGACTGGAAGTGGGTATCTGATCCGAAATCTAAGGTCACCGGCTTGTTCAACTTGGCAGAGGATCTGAGTGAGCAAAAAAACCTTAAAAAAGAAAATCCCAAGAAAGCCGAAGAACTCGAAGCACTCTGGCGGAAGTGGAACAAGAAAAACGCAGCCCCGCTATGGCAGCCCACGTCGCTCGAGAAAATGCGCAAGGCCTACGGTAACGAGGGCATGAAGTTAATCGAATAGCGACTGGGGACCTACTTCTTTCAATAATACAAAACAACCAGGACCGTCCCCTTTGGAACCTCCTAAACGGCACTGCGAGGACGCAGTTACCCTACCTCCGTAGGCTGAATTGGTAGGGCAAGAGCATCCCTGCTCTGCCGCCAGGAGCTCTAAGAACTTAGGCATCGTTCATTCAATGAGATACGAACACTCCTAATTCCTTGCTTTTAAAAACAGATAACACCCGCCATTGTTGTTCGCTTCGCTGTCGCCCAAGGGCTTGGTATGAAAGCGTTTGAAACGCTTGGGTAAACACATAATAATTCACGTTTATGTCTCAAAGAAGATCTCTTAAAACTCTTTTGATTCCGCTGCCACTGTTGGTGCTCCTCGCTGCCTGCGGTGGAAAAAAAGAAACCGCCGACACCGATTCTGCAAACACCGCACCCGCTCTGACTGAAGGCGAATATTGGCTAACGGGTGAAATACTCAGCAAATCTGAAGAACGGCAGACTCTTCTCGTGCGGCACGATGAGATAACTGGCTTTATGCCTGCAATGACGATGGAATTCAAAGTCTCCCGAGGCGACTTTATCATCGCCAAGCCCGATATGACCATTCGAGCAATTCTCTTTAAAGACGAAGAAGGTTTCCGCCTCAAAAACATTTGGCCCAATCAGAAAGAGCAATCCCGGATTCTTCAGAAAGCCACCAGGATTCTCAAAAAAGACACAGAAAAACGAGGCTTCAGAGTCTATCGAGATATTGGTGAAAAACTTCCACAATTCGCCCTTTACAATCAGAATGCTGAATTGGTCTATCCCGATATGTTTCGCGGCAAACAGATTGTAATCAACTTCATCTTCACCCGTTGTCCCGATGCCAACATGTGCCCGCTCTCTACGACCAAGATGATGCAGTTGCAGGCAAAAGCCGCCCAGGCCGGCATCACCAATCTACAACTTATTAGCGTGACGTTGGATCCTGAATACGACACACCCGGCGTCCTCAACGAATTCGCCTCGATACGAGGTATTGATACCAGCAATTTCAGTTTTCTCACCGGTCCCGAAAGCCTTCTAAAAAACCTCTTTCGCCAACTTGGAATCTCTTTGTTTACCGAAGACAATCTAATCCGTCACAGCCTAAACACCCTCCTAATCGACGAATCAGGCCAGATCGTCCATATTCAGGAAGGATCCACCTGGGACCCTGATGATTTGTTTAATCGACTGCATCGGTGACGAACTCGCTCTAGGAATAAAAGCGAATTTCGGATAGAGATTGCCCAACTAATTTGCGGCTAGAAAGGCCTTCGCATGTTGCAAGCGAGAATGCCCAGGATCCGCATCCTCACCAAGAGTGACCACCGACGTATAGTAACGGATCGCCGCCTAATTTGCCGCCAGGAATGACTTCGCGTGTTGTAAGCGAGGTTGTTCAGGGTCTGCATCTTCAGTGAGGGCGAGCAGCAATTCGTAGTACCTGGTCGCCGTCTTCGTGTCTCCATCCGCTTCGGCTGCGCGTCCAGTGCCGTACAAGCTGTAAAATCTGTTCGGGCTTCTCTCCAGGACCGCCTGATAGGCAGACACCGCGTCCTCATATTGCTCCATTTCAGTGAGCATGTCACCAAGAAGCTCGCCCGCCGGAAGAACTTCTCCAGGTGTGACCGCTTCCTTATTCGTCACCGCCTCCAGTTCCGCGGCTTCCCACATCATAGACAGAGCCTCTTCTCCCCGCTCTTCCGCAAACGCCAACCAGGCCCGGACGGCCAACTGCTGTGTGATAGCCTGCGCATCCCAATAGGTTGTGGGAAAGTTTTCCGCAATCTGATCAGCCAGCTGTTTGTGCGCCTTGATCTCTCTGCGGGCTGAATCCAAGTTTCCACTACGAATGGCGCCGATTGCCCGGGCAAAATACACCATCGACTCCTGCGGAATGAACCGTTCATCCCAGGAAAACCATTCCGGCTGCCTCGGTTCGAGCTGTGCAGCCTTCTCCCATTGCTGTCCTTCCAAGGCGCACCGCGCCGGTATGGCGGCAAACGCAAACGCCCCGGAAAACATGTTCAGCCCGATATAGGGTCCTTCAACAGACAGCGCTTGGTCGCGGACGCTCTCAGCCTCCTTGAACTGTCCTCGCTGCAAATAAGCATAAACCGCATAATCAAGGGCGTGGAGGTAGGCGTTTCCTGGCCCGCCAGCTTTCGCATCCAGTTTCCGCGCAGCCTCCGCGGACCGTAGATTTAATTCGATTGATTTGTCCCATAATCCTGCACGCGTGTAAATGTGAGTCGGCATGTGCAAGGCATGCGGCACATCCGGAGCAACCTCGCCATAGAGTTCGCACATTTCCAAAGCGCGCCCGGCCAAGGCGGGGAAGTCATAGGCATGTATCTGATAATGCAAAGCGCCTGGATGATCAGGAATCTGCTTGAGTACTTCCTCAACGATGGAACCAGACTGTCGTTGGATACGATACGACGAATCTGGAGGAAGAAATCGGGCCGGGGCTAAATGGAACAACGCGAAAAAGCATGCCGCTTCCACGTCCTTCGGAAATTTCTTTTGAAGCTTCTCCCACGCTTGATCCAATTCGACCAGGCGGTCCTTTTCCTCTCGTTCCCATCCATTCTCGAAATACACCGCCAATGTTTCTATATAGGCGTGCTCTCGGTCAGTCTTGTTGCTCCGAGCTCGCGCCTCCTTGATCAGTTCCCATCCGGCTCTCAATCGTGATTCATTCGGTATATCCGGCCACACGGGATGCACGATGGTCATGGCTCTACCCCAGTATCCGATCGCGCAATCGGGATCTGCCTCAACTGCGGCAGCGAACTCCTTGTCCGCTTCGGTGTAAGTCATGTGGTGCAGGAACTTTATGCCGCGCTCCATGTGCCTCCGTGCCTTGTCGTTGCCAGAGACAGGAAATTGGATCGTTCCCATTTGATCTCCGACTGCCGATTGATTGCCGTTTTTGTTGCTGCATGCACAGAGAAGAAAAACGGACAAAACGATTGGTATAAATTTCATAGCTTTCGTTTTTTTGCTTCGAAAATCGAGACCCGGAATGCGGCTTGTTCGCATTTCCTAAGCCGCCTGGTGTAGGCCCGTCACGGGCATCAAATGATGAGGTTCAAGTCCTCTATACATAAAACCAATAATTTATGAGAAGTATTAGCCGAGAGCAAGGGCGTAACCGCGAGCTTGGGGCTGATCCCCCTCCAACCCGAGGCCAATGGATCGTCTACGATGTTAGGATTTTACGTTCGGCCTCTTTTTGCTTTTTTTCAGGACAGAGAATTCACTGGCCCCTGATGACTAAGCATATCATAAATTACAGAAATGAAATTATATAAAAACCTAATTTCCTGTGTGTGTACTGTAATTTTAGTGGCGTTCTCGCTAAATGGAGCAGATCGAAAACCGAATGTCATTCTGATCATGTCGGACGATGCGAGTTGGGAGTGTTTTGGAAGTTATGGTGCTGAAGATTACCGGACGCCGAATATCGATAAACTTGCGAGTAAGGGCATCCAATTCCAGCACTGTTACTCAACCCCCATTTGCACCACCTCCCGAGTCAAGTTAATGACGGGAAAATACAACTTCCGCAATTACACGCATTTCGGATACCTGAACCCAAGGGAAAAAACCTTTGGGCATTTACTGCAGGAGGCGGGTTACAAAACTGCAATCGCAGGGAAGTGGCAGCTCAACGGCCTCTATCATGGCGCGCTGGGAAACCAGGACAGAACGCGTCCCTTAAAAGCCGGATTTGACGAGTCACTCCTTTGGCAAGTTACCAAAGGAAAATCGAAAAAAGATGGAGGTGGAGAACGTTTTTGGAGTCCTCCATTGGAGCATAATGGCGTCCCTGTCACGAGTAAGACGAATCACGGGAAATACGGTCCGGATTTGTTAACAGATTTCGTCTGTGACTTCATCGAGAAAAACCAGGACGAACCGTTTTTTGTGTATTACCCCATGGTGTTGGTCCACGACCCGTTTTTGCCAACACCGGATTCCATTGGTCATATGTCATTGGAAGAGGCCATGATTCAGCCGAAGGATCCTAGGCAGTTAAAAGCAAACTTTGTCGCCATGGTGAATTACATGGACAAGCTGGTGGGCAGGATCGCGGCCAAAGTGGAGGACCTCGGACTTTCCGACGATACGATCATTCTCTTTACCTCTGATAACGGAACAAACACCAAGCTCAAATCTGGCTGGAACGGAATTGAAATACCGGGAGGAAAAGGCGGACTCACGGACATGGGCACGCATGTGCCATTCGTAGCTTACTGGAAAGGTCATACTCCGAAAGGCAGAGTTTCAGAAGACCTTGTCGAGTTTACTGATTTTTATACCACCTTGGCGGACGTCGCAGGCGTGGAGCTCGGAGTAAACGAACCCATCGACGGGCAGAGTTTCTTTCCTCAACTCAATGGTAAGCGCGGCCATCCCAGGAATTGGGTGCTGAACCACTATCAACCCTACTGGGGCCCCAAGCCAGGTCAGTACGTCCGCAACGCACAGTACAAACTTTATCGCGATGGACGTTTCTTTGAAGTGCCCAAAGACCTGTTTGAGAAACATAACATTGCTGATTCTGCCAATTCAGAAGCGCAGGCGGTCCGCAATCAATTACAGTCGCTGTTGAGTGTACTTCCCCTGGTTGTAGAGGGAAAAGGAAACGACATAGAGAAACAGCGTCCTGTCTATCCGAGCGTAAAAAACTTATTCGTAGAGTTTGATTAACCCAACAGTTTCAAAAAATTGTACCGAGCAAGGCGACATCGACCAATGCGATGAAGAGCAAGGCGCAGTTTGCAAGCAAGTGCGGGAGCGTAGTATCCTACGTGACCAAGCGGGTTGCGGACTGGAACGCAGCTATGGTCCGGTATTCCAAGATTGGAATCCGGGGTAGTATCGGCCTGCGGCCTCGGAACGCGCTTGTCTATTTTAGTCTTCAAAAGGGCATTTTTATAACGTTACATTTTGTGGGGATATGAAAATCTATACTCATATTCCTAACTCATTGCTTTAAAAACAAATAAGACCTGCTCTTTTGAAGGCGTTTGAAACGTTTGGATTAACAACCATACAGGAGAAAGGAGAACTCCAATCC
>JAPUIL010000033.1 GCA_027297085.1 Verrucomicrobiota bacterium
CAACTTTGCCGGCATTGTCTGTCCAGAAACAGACTGCCTTCAGTCACCCCGGGTTATAGGGGGAGATTGCAATGGGGAAGAATTCGCACTTTGGCTAAGAAAACGGTTTCGGGTATGAGCTTCAATGAAACACCACGGGTATCAGTCATCATCCCTTGCCACAATCACGCTACCTATTTGCCAGAGGCTATTGAGAGTGCGCTTGCTCAAGATTATCCTAGCACGGAGGTCATAGTTGTTGACGATGGATCCACCGACGAAAGCTGCGCTATCGCTAACTGCTATGGAGCAAGGGTTGCTGTATTCCAACAGGGGAATAAGGGACTCGCAGCGGCACGCAACGCTGGTATTCGAGCAGCTTCAGGCGAATTCATCCTCTGTCTCGACGCCGATGATCGGATCCTGCCGGCTTTCTGCAAATCGACAGCACCCGTTCTTGTGGATAACCCGCATGTCGGAATTGTCGCTACCGGCTGGCGAGTCTTTGGGGAAAGGAATTACACCGTGGTTCCTCGCGCTCCCTCATTCGTTGAGCAATTAGCGATAAATTCAATTTGTTGTTCCTCGCTTTTTCGAAGATCTGATTGGGAACGTGTTGGGGGTTTCGATGAAAGTATGCACGATGGATTCGAAGATTGGGACTTGTGGATCCGAATAAGAAGCGGTGGCCGGGAGTTATATGTTGTTCCGGAGGTTCTTTTCGAGTACCGGAGGAAGGTATCCTCAATGGTCGCTGAATCATTCCATCGTTCAGAAGAGATCGTAAGGTTTTTGCATGCCAAACATGCTGATCTGTATGTGAAGCACTTCGACGAAATCCATATTGTTCTGCTTAGTATCTACCACAAAGTGAGAACCCTGTGGACAAGAGGTGAGATTGTTGAGAAGAACGGCTGGAAAGACATGGTCCCGGCGCGGGTGAAATATCTAGCAAAAGCGTTACTCCCCAATTCAGTAGTTGAGTATATCGCGAGTATATAAGCGAGCGGTAGCCATCTCCGGCTAAAGTGAAAGGCGAAGGAGGTCCTGTGATGAAAGCGGTGATTTTGGCGGGTGGATTTGGGTCTCGGTTGTCCGAGGAAACAATTCTGCGTCCGAAGCCGATGGTAGAAATTGGTGGGAAGCCCATCCTGTGGCACATTATGAATATCTACTCAGCCCATGGGGTGAATGAATTCTTCATTGCCCTGGGATATAAGGGAGAGATCATCAAGGAGTATTTCCTCAACTTCTATGCCCTCAATAACGATATCTCGATTGACCTGGCCAGCGGTGAGACGATAATCCATGATGGAAATCAACCAAAGTGGAAGGTACACCTCGTGGACACCGGGCTCTATACACAGACGGCTGGACGACTGAAGCGTCTGCAGCAATGGCTGGAGAAGGACGATACCTTCATGTTCACCTACGGGGATGGTGTTGCCGACCTAAATATTACAGCCTTACTCGAGTTCCACAAATCACATGGAAAACTGGCAACCGTAACTACCGTACGTCCCCCCGCCCGTTTCGGCCGGCTCGCGTTTCGGGACGACCTGGTGACAGAATTCTATGAGAAATCCGAGAGCAGCGAGGGCTGGATCAATGGGGGATTCTTCATACTCAACCGGAAAGTCATTGATTATATCGACAGCGACGAGACGATCTGGGAACGCGGTCCGGTTGAACAATTGTCCCGCGATGGTCAGCTCGTGGGATATCGACATCATGGCTTTTGGTCGTGCATGGATACCCTCAAAGAGAAAAACATCTTGGAAGAGCTGTGGAGTTCCGGTAGTCCACCGTGGAAGGTGTGGTAGTGGACAAAACATTCTGGAAGGGTAAGAAAGTCCTAATTACCGGTCACACCGGATTTAAGGGAAGCTGGCTCTCATTGTGGTTGCAGCGCATGGAGGCAGATGTCACGGGATATGCCTTGCCCCCGCCAACGAAGCCGAGTTTGTTTGAAATCGCGCATGTAGCTGACGGGATGAGATCCATGACAGGCGATGTGTGTAACTTAGAACATCTCAAAGGTGTCATGGGCGAGTACCGCCCGGAAATTATCTTTCACATGGCTGCCCAGCCAATCGTCCGGGATTCCTATATGCAACCTGTAGAAACATATGCCACCAACGTAATGGGAACCGTGAACGTGCTCGAGGCGGCTCGGCACGCAGACGATGTGCGGGCAATAATCTGCATTACCAGTGACAAGTGCTATGAGAATAGAGAGTGGTTCTGGGGATACCGAGAGAGCGACCGTCTGGGTGGGCGGGATCCGTACTCGAGCAGCAAGGCGTGCGCTGAATTAGTCATATCGGCTTATCGTGACTCTTATTTCCCAGTCGAAACGTATGAGCGCCATGGGGTCGCGGTGGCCAGCACCAGAGCCGGCAATGTGATTGGTGGGGGAGACTGGGCGAGAGACCGCCTCATTCCCGATGTCGTGAATGGACTGATGGACGCTCGCCCGGTAATCATTCGCAATCCGAATGCAGTCCGGCCATGGCAGTTTGTGATCGATCCGCTCAACGGATATCTCCGGCTTGCGGAACGATTGTGGGCGGAAGGTCCCGGATTTTCGAAGAGCTGGAATTTTGGGCCGAATCATGACGAGGTAAAACCCGTGCTATGGATTGTGGAGTATTTGACGAAGCTCTGGGGAGAGGGTGCTTGCTGGGAACTGGATGTGACTCACAAACCCCATGAGGACAACTATCTGAAATTGGATTGTTCCAACGCAAACAATATCTTGAGATGGTCACCGAAAGTCGGTTTGCCAACGGCGTTAGAGTGGATCGCTGAGTGGTACCAAGGATATCAGCGAAATGAAGATATGCGTGATCTGACGGAAGTGCAGATCACACGCTATGAAAATATGGCAACGTGATGGTCATCAAGAACACTGACATAAAGGACGCATGTATTATCGAGATCGACAAAAAGGAGGACGATCGTGGCTTCTTTTCGCGTGCGTGGTGTGCCAAGGAGTTTCGGGCGCACGGCCTGAACACGAATCTGGTTCAGGCGAACGTTTCTTTCAGCAGAAAAAGGGGGACGCTGCGCGGGATGCATTACCAGGTGGCCCCTCACGAAGAGGTCAAGCTTGTGCGGTGCACGCAGGGATCTATATGCGATGTGATCATCGATCTGCGGAAGGAATCGTCAACGTACGAACAGTGGGTTGCCGTGGAATTGACAGCGGACAACCACAGAATGCTGTATGTGCCTGAGGGCTGCGCTCATGGGTTCCAAAGCCTGGAGGATGATACAGAGGTATTTTACTTGGTGTCGGAGTTCTATTCGGTGGAGGCTGAACGAGGGGTGCGGTGGGATGACCCGGCTTTTGGCGTCAGGTGGCCCATTGACGTCACGAATATTTCAGACAAGGACAAGAGCTGGCCGGATTTCGCAGCGTAGCGGGGCGCGAAATGATCATTGTTGACAAGGCATTGGAAAACAGGAAACGCGAGGGCAACCCGATCCGGGTCGCATTGGTGGGTGCCGGCTTCATGGGTCGTGGGATTGCGCTCCAAATTGTTACGGCCGTTCCCGGAATGAGACTGGTGGCAATCGCGAACCGCGACCGTGAGAGGGGCCGGGGAGCCTACCTAGGAGCCGGCATTGAGTCTGTTCGAGTCGTGGAATCGATTGACGAAATGGAAGACGCCGTGAGTCGCAACGAGTATGTTGTCACGGATGATGCCATGCTGGTCTGCCAGGCGGGCAACGTCGACGCGGTGATCGAGGCCACCGGAGATGTGGAGTTCAGTGCTCAGGTGGCCTTGAAGGCGATCGAACATCACAAGCACGTTATACTAATGAATGCGGAACTCGATGCGACAATTGGCCCTATTCTCAAGGTGTATGCGGACAAAGCGGACGTGGTGATCACAAACGCTGACGGTGACCAGCCGGGCGTCATCATGAATCTCTATCGCTTCGTCAAGGGCATTGGCTGCAAGCCGGTTTTAGCTGGCAATATGAAGGGTCTGCACGACCCATACCGCAATCCAACGACCCAGGAGGCATTTGCCAGAAAGTACCACCAAAAGCCACACATGGTGACTTCATTCGCCGATGGCACGAAAGTGTCGTTCGAAATGGCGGTTGTCGCCAATGGCACCGGCTTGCGCGTGGGTAAACGAGGCATGTACGGCCCTACGTGCACCAATGTGCATGATGCTGTTAATTTGTTTCCGATGGATCAATTGCTGGACGGAGGCCTCGTCGACTACGTTGTGGGAGCTGAGCCGAGCCCGGGCGTGTTTGTTCTAGGTTACAACGACCACCCGACTCAGCAGGCCTACCTCCGGTACTACAAGATGGGCGATGGTCCGCTTTACACCTTCTATACTCCATATCACTTGTGCCACTTCGAGGTACCCCTGACCGTGGCCCGAGCCGTGTTGTTTGGTGACGCAACGCTTGCTCCCCTGGCCGGTCCTGTGGTCGACGTGGTGGCGACCGCCAAGCGTGATCTCAAGGCGGATGAAATTATCGATGGAATCGGCTGTTACATGACCTACGGACAATGCGAGAACTCCGAGCTGGTCCTCGCTCGAGACCTCCTGCCGATGGGGTTGGCCGAAGGGTGCCGGCTCAAGCGAGATGTTCCGAAGGATCAAGTTCTAACGAACGCGGATGTGGAGTTGCCCAAAGCCCGCCTCTGCGATAAGCTGCGGGTCGAACAACACGCCCACTTTGCTCCCTCTGGCACCGCTTCATCATCCCGGTAGACCAAGAAAGCTTTCGATATGGCTCATTTTTATGAATCACAAATGGTGAGTGTTCGTCCCATTCAGTTTCGACTCCGCTGGTTTATCCGAGCCTTTGTCATAGGCGTCTGTCTCTACTGCCTTGGTGTGGGGTCTGCGGAAGCAAATGAAACCATTGTTAAGCAATGGGGAGTTTTTGAAAAGAAATTAGTCACGACTACGCGCTATTCGGACTCTGAGAAATACTTAAAGGT